>NZ_DASYOK010000390.1:0-7203 GCF_036007805.1 Yoonia sp. | reverse complement strand
TGCGCCAGTAGCGCCAGACGCCCGTAGGCTTTGCTGCCCGGTGTCGCGACGATCCTTTGCGCCACTTCGCGTTGGAACATCAGTGTCAGGCTGTCCCAGAAGGGGGGCCATTCCGGTGGTGTCAGCCAGCGCACCAGAAGTTCCGTGCCGACGTTATAGGGCAGGTTTGCGGCGATCTTGATGGGTTGCGTGAGGTGTTCTAACGGATTGACGTTAAGTGCATCGCCGTTGATGGTCTGCAATCTGTCCGGATAGGCCGCGGCAATTTCGGCCAAGGCGGGCATGCAGCGGGGGTCCTTTTCAATCGCCAGCACGCGGCGCGCACCTTCGGCCAAGAGACCCCGCGTGAGGCCACCTGGACCGGGGCCGATTTCGAGCACGTCAGCGCCAGTGAGATCACCGGCCAGCCGCGCAATCTTGGCCGTCAGGTTCAGATCGAGCAGAAAGTTCTGGCCGAGCGACTTTTTCGCGGCCAGTTCATGCGTGGCGATGACGTCGCGCAGGGGGGGCAGGTTATCAATCACGGGCATCGGCCATTGTTGCGGCCATGCGGATGGCCGCGATCATCGAGGTGGCGTCGGCGATCCCTTTGCCTGCGATGTCAAAGGCTGTGCCGTGGTCGGGCGACGTGCGGATGAAAGGCAGGCCCAGCGTCACGTTCACACCGCCGGAAAAATCCAGCGTCTTGATTGGGATCAGAGCCTGATCATGGTACATGCAGACCGCCACGTCATAGCGCGCACGCGCGCCTGCGTGGAACATCGTGTCGGCAGACATCGGCCCGCTGATATCCATGCCTTGGGCGCGTAATGCATTTAGCACGGGGGTGATCATGTCTTGCTCTTCATGGCCCATTTTTCCATCTTCGCCCGCATGCGGGTTCAAACCCGCCACGGCGATGCGCGGCTTGGTGATGCCGAAATCACGGCGCAGTGCGGCATGGGTAATTAGAAGGGTATCGGTCAGAAGGCTGGCTGTCAGTGCTGTTGGCACGTCAGAGAGCGGGATATGAATGGTGGTCGGCACGACGCGGAGCGCATCACAGGCCAGCATCATCACCACCTGATCGGTCCCCGCGAGGGCCGCGAGGTATTCGGTATGCCCGGGGTAGGCGAAACCGGCACCGTCGATCAGTGCGGCCTTATGGATGGGTGCGGTACAGAGCGCGCGGGCGGCACCGGCCTGTACCAGCGCCACTGCATCTGCGATCGCCGCAATCACACCGCTGGCATGGCGCGGGTCAGGTTTGCCGGGGGTCGCAGGGCTGCCGAAATCGCGGGCGAGCACCGTCATCTTGAACGGGTGGATATCGCTGGGATCAGTCGCGCGGTGCACATCGGTGCCTGCAGGCAGGTGCGCCGGATCACCGATCCACAACAGCGGCACTTCGTTTCGGAGCGCCTGCCAAGCCGTAACTGCAATCTCGGGGCCGATCCCTGCCGGTTCGCCGCAACTGATGGCGATCGGTTGCATCAGGGGCGGATAACGGCAGAGGCCCGCAGGTCTTCAAGCAATGCATCGGCCAGTGCTGTCAGGCGCTGGCTCAGGATTTGCTGCCGCACGACGGAGGGATCAAGTGTGTCGGCGCCTGCCGCGTTGCGCGCGCAAAGCATCAGGAATACGAGCGTTTCACCATTGTCGCGCGTCAGGTTGTAAGACACTTCACCCGGATCAAGACGGGCCAGTTCCAGCGCGATTTCTTCAGGAATCGCAGAGGGCGCAACTGTCAACCGGTCGAGCACCTCAACAGGTTGGTTGCGCGCCACGCCGTAAAGATCATCGCAGGTGTCGACCTGATCGCTGACTGCTGCCGCCTGACGCAGGCCGGCGTCTGATTTGCCGCCGGGAATATAGTAGGCGGCGTATTCAAGGCTAACGGGGGCCTGTGCGGGGCGCAGGGCCTCGCGCGTGCCACGCAATTGGAACAGCGCGATACCGTTGGGGATCTCGATCGGTTCGGTCACTTCGCCCGGTTCAAGCGCAAGGATAATGGTGCGGATCTGCGGTGGATAATTGTCAATGGGCAGCCATCCCAGCCGTCCACCATCTTCGCGCGAGGGCAGGGCCGAGACCTGTCGCGCTGCGGCTTCAAACTCTGCAAAAGAGCGCATCCGCGAGATCTGATCAGCCGCCTGTCGTGCCCGTGCAGCGCGGTCGGGGGGGGCCGCGATGATGATTTCCGAGAGCAGCACTTCGAGTTGCGAGCGGGCGTTGCCGCGTTGCGAAATGGCGCGTTCCACGTCGCTATCGGTGATTGTCACCTGACGGCTGAAGCGCGCGCGCACAAAATCGCGCCAAAGCACGCCGATTTCGACAAAGGTGCTCAGCGTACTGACATCAACGCCGTTCTGCGCAAGAACTTGCGTAAATTGTGGAAGGGTCATGTTCGCCCGTTCGGCGAAAGCTTCCAATTCCTGTTGCAGTGTCTCTTCGGTGATGGTCACACCGAAACGCGCCATTTCCTGTTGTTTCAGACGATCCTCGATCAGTGCATTGCGCGCGGCCTGATTCAGGTCACCCGGGGTGCGAAACAACTCGAGCAGGCGGATGCGCTGTGTTAACTCATATTGCGTGATGACGCGGTCATTCACCGTAATCACAGGTGTCAATTGGCCTTGTGCGACCGCAGTTGTGCCAACACATGTCCCGATAAAGACCGCAGCCACTGCCGCCATAACCCGACTTTTAAGCATCTCAAAACTCGTCATTCGTTTCAGTTTCCGCATCCTGTCGCCCGCCCCGTGGAAAAGCTTCCGATAGAGCCGCTTATCCCGAAAGTTGTTGTCGGTTCAACCGTAGTGGAAGACGTAAAGCGGCGCGAGGCCGAAACGTCGACGGTCACACATTCGTTTCTCCATTGCAGGGTTGCGCCTGCACGTACCGGCCGGTCTTCTGCAAGATCATAGCGCGCATCCACGTCGATTGCCCATGATTCATTGATGACAAAGCCTGCATCCACCGTCCATTCCGAACTTGTCTCGAAGCGGTCTTCCGCTGGGTCCGGGCCCAGCCAGACATAGTTCGCACCCAGCGATACGCGGTCGTTTTGCCATGCGATGCGGCTGTCGATAACTGTCAGGTCCTGCAGGCCGTTCCATAGGCTGCGCGTATCAAAGAGGAAACCGCCGGGGGCTGTGAACTGGCCCGCAAGCAGCCAGTCGGAATTGCGCCCGTCGAGGCCGGATGTCCTGGTGAACCCATCCTGTTCTTCTTGGCGAAACACCCGCCCAAAGCTGAGAACCGAGTTAACCCCCCGTGGACCCAGCCGCGTCCATGTCAGACCGGCCGCTGTTTGCAGACCTGTTTCGATGCGGTCATCGCCCGCATAGCGTGACAGCGCAAAAAGATTGGCACGGTCAAGTTCGGTGCGCAGGCTGTCTTCGTTGGGAGGTGTGCCGCCATAGGTTTCGGCCCAACTCAGGCTGACGACAGGTTCCAGAAGATGGGTGGCACCCGCTGTGCCAACGCGCCCAAGGGGCCAGCGCAATGTCGCCCCGATACTGGGCGCGAGGCGCAAGTCTGCGTCATCGAATGCGTCGTCATCGCTGACGAAATAGACATCTGCGCGGAATGCGGTTTGCGTATCTGCGACAAATCCATACGGCAGAACCCAACTGTCGGACCATGCGCCTGTCGCCCCCATGCGGCCGACATCGCGTCCGGCGTCACCGTCGGTTGTGCTATATCGGTAGGCCGCATCAAGGCTTGCGCCATAGCGCAAGACACCGCCAAAGGTGGGTTCATAGCGCGTTTCGTAACTCAGATCTGCGATGATCGGGGGCAAGGATGCGTCGTTTTCCTCATCGCGTAGCGATTCGTAATTCGTTAATCGTGCATTGAAAAGTGCAGCGTCCGTCACCCGCAGCAACTGAAGGGCGCTGTCGAGACGATCTTTGTCCGAATACCCGTAATCCAGAAGATAGGCAGGGTCACTGGCGGTTTCGATATCAAAGTTCAGTTGATAGGCATTCGCAAGATCGAACCGGCCTTCGGCGAAAAGATAAGACCGCGCTTCGGGCAGCAAAGTGTCGTCGCTGATCGCACCCTCGACGGTCAGGTTTCCATTGGCAAAGGCCTGCCGATAGCGCAGTTCAAGCGTGGTTGTTTCCGGTGAGACATAGGGCGTCAGCGTCAGGTCGCGATGATCACCAAGTGTGATGAAATAGGGCAGCTTGATCCCGAAGCCCAGTTGTGTGGTGTTGCGCTGTTCGGGGATCAGCAGGCCGTTGGCCCGGTCAAGCGACGGGTCGGGCAGGCGCATGCGCGGCAACCACAGAACCGGAATTCCGCGCACGCGCAATGTTGCGTTGCGGAAATAGAGTTGCCGTTCTTCTGAATCGTGGATCACCTGCTCGGCGCGGATTTCCCATAGCGGGGCCTGCGTGCCGCAGACGCGGCAAGAGGTGGCCGTGGTCTTGTAGAGTTGCGAATAGCGTCCGTCGCGGCGGTCGATCTGGTTCGAAGCCACTTGCAACTGCTGTTCAAGTACGATGCGCGCGCCTTGCAGGATCCCGTTCTCAAGGCGGGGGTCAAGCGTGGCGCGGTCTGCGGTAAAGACGGTACCGTCTGCCGCCTGAACGATGATCGGTCCGACAATCTGCAACCTGTCGCTTTCGCGATCAAAAACAATCTCGCTGGCGGTCAGCCGGCTGCCGTCATAGAGCACTTCAACATTGCCCGTTGCAATCAGTTGTTCGTCTTCCGTCAGCACAACACGATCCGCGACAAGTGTCGCAGCCCCCTGCGCATGCAGCGAATAAGGCAGGCAAAGCAGCAACAAAAGCAGGACAACGTGCATTAGCCGTCCTCGTTATGCAACAGGAAACCCATGGATATCCCGATTGCGACAAAGGGCGGGGCCCATGCCGCAAGCAACACCGGCAACTGGCCGTTTTCGCCAAGCACCTGCGCAAAGTTGCGGATGAAATAGATCACAAAGGCCAGCAGGATCGCGAACATGACCATCAGGCCGGTGCGCCCGCCGCGCTGATGGCGCAAGGTGAAACTGGCCCCGATCATCACCATCGCGACCAGAAACAAAGGTTGCGCCAGTTCCTTGTGGAACCACATCAGATGGCGCTGTGCCGAAAAGCCGGCGGTTTGCAAACGGTCAATGAACGCGGGCAGGTCCCAGATCGAGATCGAAGATGGCGTGCCAAAGCTGTCGCGGATCTGATCAGGGGTCAGCGTGGAGGGCAGGCTGAGTTCGTCCACAGTCTGTGCTGTCGCTTCGGGCGTTGTGTCTTCGGACAGGGTCCATGACTTGGCGTCTTGCAAGACCCATGCGCCCGCCACCAATTCCGCGGCCTGTGCACTGATCCGCTGGTTCGGTTCTCCGTCGGGCGTAAAGGTCAGAAAGGTGACATCGCTCAACCGCGTGCCATCCAGATTTGCGCTTTGGGCGCGGATCACGGTCTGGCCCGCTTCATCCCCCTGACGCAACCAAAGACCCGACGACCCGATCGAAAGCACCGAACTTGTGCCGCGCAAAGCGTCGCTGCGCACCTCGTATTCTTTCGAGGTGCCCGCGACGATGGGGTTCAAAATCGCAACAGCCAGCACGCCCGCCATAAAGGCGACGGCCAAAGGGGCGAGCAATGCTTTGAGTGCCGAACGCCCCGCCGCCCGCGTCACCACCATCTCGGAGGAGCGCGCAAGGCCGAGAAACAGCGCCACGGTCGCAAGAATGACGATCAACGGCATAATCGTATAAAGCGCGTCGGGGATGTTGAGCAGGCTCAGGATCAGCACATCGGAGAAAGAGGCGTCGGCACTTCCGAAACGGCGCAATTGCTCGACCAGCTCGGAAAAAAGCGTAATCATAAAGAAAACCCCGCCCACACCCATGAGTGTGACCAGGAAACGGCGTGCGAAATAGCGGTGCAGGATCATGGTGCGCTGCCCTCTGGGATCCGGCGTTTGAAAAGATATGGCCGGCTGGCCCAAAAGAGCAGACACCAGATCATCACAAACCCCACAACGCATTGCAGGTAGGCCACAAACCAGAGGTCCGGATCATTGCGCGCTGTGCGCAGACCTGACGTTTCAACTGCCTTGACGATGATAATCAGGACAATTGCGAAAATGATCTGCTTCCACACCCCGAAGCGGCTATAGCCCCCCACCATCAGTGCTGAAAATCCAAGCAGCGCGGCAACGGCGCCCAGAATGGACTGGCTGAAACGGTCGTGTGCTGTCGCCAGAAGCTGGGCGGCTGACCGGTTCGTTTCATCCTGTAGGGCTTGGGTGGGATAAAGCAGTTCCCATGTTGGTATTACATTCTCGCGCCGCCCTCTTGTCGTCGGTTCGCTTATCAAGTTGCTGATGTTGAATGCGAAATCGTCAAATGAAGTGCGGAACAGGCGTGCGTCGGCTGTCCTGAGAATCTGGACCATGCCGTCGATCATCACCAACTGGGTGACCCCATCCTGCCGGACCAGAAACGCTTGTGCCGCGGTGTATGTCACGCCTTCATCCTGATTACGCGTGTCTGACAGAAATACATCGCGTAATTCCCCTTCGGGTGTGATCTCGCGGATATAGAATGTCACGCCGGTAACGGGTTCAAGAAAGCGGCCTGCAGTCAAAAACCGCGCTGTGATGTTTTGTGCGATCTCGACCTCGCGTTCGGCCAAGCGCGCGCTGCTTAGCGGGACAAGAAAATGCATCAGCACCGACATCATCAGAGCCACAATCACCCCGAAATATGCAACAGGACGTGCAAGGCGGTAGGGCGAGTATCCGGTTGCCTGTACCACGGTTAGCTCGGCTTCGGTCGACATGCGGTTGGTTACATAGACCGCTGAGGCAAAGGCCGCTAAGGGGAGCGCCAACCGCATAACCGAGGGTAACGATAGCGCAGTGAATTCAAGGAAAACCGCGGCAGACTGCCCGTCCGCGATCAATTGGTCAAAAAGGGATACAGCGCGGTTGATCCAGTAGATCAACACCAGCACAAGGCTGAAAAAGCCAAACAGCACCATCAGTTGCGACAACATATATCTGTCGAATCGCCCCAATGCTGTGTCCTTTTTGATGCCTGTCGTTTTATTGGGGCCAAACTAGCCCAAGCGCGCGCCGGTTTGAACAGCTATCTGGTCAAAGGGGTGGTCGCGGGCTACCTATTGCCACCAATACATGCACACAGATCGGAGAGACCATGACCACACCCGCTGAAATCCAATTCAAAGACGTTGATCTTGA
>NZ_DASYOK010000389.1:0-8368 GCF_036007805.1 Yoonia sp. | reverse complement strand
TTCTTTGCCGGGTTCGAGCACCTGATGACCCGCGACGACAGCACCGGCAGCGTGGGCGCTGTCGGTTTCTGCTATGGCGGCGGTGTGGTGAACGCGCTGGCAGTGGCCTACCCTGAAATGCGCGCTGGTGCGCCGTTCTATGGGCGTCAGGCGGCCGTCGCGGATGTGCCGCGGATCGAGGCGCCACTTATGCTGCACTATGGCGCGCTGGACGAGCGCATCAACGAAGGGGCAGCGGCCTATAGCGAGGCACTCGCAGCCAACGGCAAGGTGTTTGAAGAATACTTCTACGAGAACGCCAACCACGGTTTCCACAATGACAGCACACCGCGCTATGACGAAGCGATGGCCGAACTGGCATGGGATCGGACGATTGGGTGGTTTAACACGCACCTGACGTAACCACGCAGGTCAGCAATACAAACACAAAGGGCGGCGCTTTGCAGCGCCGCCCTTTTGCGTAAGGTGGGTTGAAACCCACCTTACCTTTAATCAATCTTGGGCAACAATTCGTCCAGGGACTTCTTCGCATCGCCATAGAACATGCGTGTGTTGTCCTTGAAGAACAGCGGGTTCTCTATGCCCGAATACCCCGTACCCTGCCCGCGCTTGGACACAAACACCTGCTTGGCCTTCCAGCATTCCAGCACCGGCATACCGGCGATGGGGCTGTTGGGATCATCCTGTGCTGCAGGGTTCACGATGTCATTCGAGCCGATGACGATGGCCACATCCGTATCCGGGAAGTCCTCGTTGATCTCGTCCATCTCCATCACGATGTCATAAGGCACTTTCGCTTCCGCCAGAAGGACGTTCATATGCCCCGGCAGACGCCCCGCAACAGGGTGGATCGCAAAGCGGACGTTTTTGCCCTTGGCCCGCAGTTTGCGCACCAGTTCCGACACCGCCTGCTGTGCTTGCGCCACCGCCATGCCGTAACCTGGAATGATGATGATGCTGTCAGCTTCGTTCAGCGCCGTTGCCACACCGTCGGCATCAATCGCGATCTGTTCACCTTCAACGGCCATCTGCTCGCCCTGTGGACCGCCAAAGCCGCCCAAGATCACGCTGACAAAGGAGCGGTTCATCGCCTTACACATGATGTAGGACAGGATCGCACCCGAGGAACCGACCAGCGCACCCACTACGATCAGAAGATCGTTGCCGAGGCTGAAACCGATCGCCGCTGCCGCCCAGCCGGAATAGCTGTTCAGCATCGACACAACGACAGGCATATCCGCGCCGCCGATCCCCATGATCAGGTGATACCCGATAAAGAGCCCAGCCAAGGTCAGCAGAACCAGCGCCCATGACCCGCTTCCGCCCATATAGGCGATCAGCAGGATCACCGAAAGCGCCGCAGCACCAGCGTTCAACATATGCCCCCCGGGCAGTTTGTTGGCCCCGGTGTCTACCTTGAACGGCAGCTTGCTCGAATTGCCCGCAAGCTTTGCATAGGCAATGACGGAGCCTGTAAAGGTCACCGCACCGATCCAGATGCCCAGCACCAACTCGACCCGCAGAATGGCGATCTCGACACTGGATTTCTTGGCAATCAACTGGCCAAAGGCGCTGAGGCCGTCATAGATTTCCTTGGGCAGGCCGATAGCGGTAATGCCATCCGGCCCGACAGCGCCCATGACCTGACCATTGGCTTCATAAAGCGCGCCGATGGTGTTGATCATCAGATCGGCGTTGAAGCCTACGAATACCGCAGCAAGCCCGACCATCGAGTGCATGATCGCCACAAGCTCGGGCATCTGCGTCATCTCGACCTTAGTGGCCAATTGATAGCCCACCATACCGCCCAGTGCGATCAGGATGAGCGACAACAGCCCCAGACCGGAGCCCGGACCGACAAGCGTTGCAAAGACGGCCAAAGCCATGCCTGCAATGCCGTACCAGACCGCACGTTTCGCGCTTTCCTGCCCCGAAAGGCCACCCAGCGACAGAATGAACAGGATACCTGCGACCACATAGGCCGCGATTGTGAATGCGTTTTCCATTGCTCTGCCCCTTTAGGATTTCTGGAACATGGCGAGCATACGCCGTGTCACGAGGAAGCCGCCGAAGATGTTGACCGCTGCCATAAAGATACCGAGTGCCGCCAATATCGTGATCAGCGCATTGCTGGACCCGATCTGGATCAGCGCGCCAAGGATGATGATCGACGAAATCGCATTGGTCACAGCCATCAGCGGCGTATGCAGTGAATGCGCCACATTCCAGATGACCTGGAAGCCGATGAAGACCGACAGGACAAACACGATGAAGTGCTGCATAAAGCTGGCTGGCATGCCGGGGATCAGGCCGATGCCAAGGATCAGCGCCGCACCAATCGCCAAGAGACCGACTTGGGTCTTGGTTTCTTTCTTGAAGGCCGCCACTTCGTTCGCGCGCTTTTCTTCGGCGGTCAGTTCCTTTGGCTTTTCCTTCTTGGGCGCGGCTGCAATCGCCGCCACTTTGGGTGGTGGTGGCGGGAATGTGATTTCGCCCTTATGCGTCGCGGTCGCACCACGGATGACATCGTCTTCCATGTTGTGGTTTGGCGTGCCGTCTTTTTCAGGCGTCAGATCCGTCATCATATGGCGGATATTCGTCGCATAAAGCGTCGAGGACTGCGCCGCCATCCGGCTCGGGAAATCGGTATAACCGACGATGATCACGCCATTATCGGTGACGATCTTTTCGTCTTTTACGGTCAGTTTGCAGTTGCCACCACGTTCCGCGGCAAGGTCGATGATGACCGAACCGGGTTTCATCGCCTCGACCATGTCTTTGGTCCAAAGCTCAGGCGCATCGCGGCCCGGGATCAGCGCTGTGGTGATCACGATGTCCATATCAGGCGCGATTTCACGGAATTTGGCAAGCTGGGCCGCCGCAAACTCGGGCGAGGACACGGCCGCATAGCCACCTGTGGCCGACCCGTCCTGCTGTTCTTCCTCAAAATCGAGGAAGACGAACTCGGCCCCCATGGATTCAACCTGTTCGGCCACTTCGGGGCGCACGTCAAAGGCGTATGTAATCGCACCCAGCGATGTCGCAGTACCAATCGCAGCAAGACCCGCAACACCTGCCCCGACAACCAGAACCTTGGCTGGCGGGACTTTACCGGCAGCAGTGACTTGCCCTGTAAAGAAGCGGCCAAAGTTGTTACCGGCTTCGATGACAGCGCGGTAGCCCGCGATATTCGCCATCGACGACAGGGCATCCATTTTCTGCGCTCGGCTGATGCGTGGCACCATGTCCATGGCGATGACGGTGGCACCTTTTGCGTTAGCAGCCTCCATCAATTCCTTGTTCTGCGCAGGATAGAAGAACGAAATCAGCGTCTGCCCTTCGCGCAGTTTCTTAATCTCTGCATCCGATGGCGGGCGCACTTTGGCAACGATGTCGGCAGCCTTGTAAAGCGCTGCCGCGGTTTTCGCGACCTCGACACCAGCGTCTTTATAGGCCTGATCAGAAAAACCCGCAGCGAGACCGGCGCCGGTTTCGATGATGCATTCATACCCAAGCTTTTGCAGGTCTTTGGCGGATGCCGGGGTCATCGCAACCCGGTTTTCGCCCTCGAATATCTCTTTTGGTGTGCCGATCTTCACGGACCATCCCCCATATCTGTTCTGGCAGTTCCCATGCATTATAGCGCGCAAGAATATTTCACAAGGGGATGGCTGGCATGACATTAAGTGTCATTCGCTAACAGTCACACCCAGCGGCGCGTCTTTTGGCAATAGCGGGCGAAATCTGCACGAAATTTGACCCTGAGCCGGTTTTCCTCGGGGATAATAAAGCGCTGCGTGATCGTGAACATAAAGAGCGGCACAAGCAGCAGGGCAACAGGCGCATCCCAGCGCAGCGCCAGCCCCGCAAGCACCAATGTGTCCCCCAGATAGATCGGATTGCGGGTGCGCTTGAAGATACCGGACGTGACCAGATGATCCGCCTCCATATGCGGCACGATAGTGGTGCGCCTTTTGCGCATCTCGACCGCCGCAAGCAGGATCAGCACAATCCCGCCGCCCACCAAAAGCCCGCCCAACAGATCCATCATTGGCCCGCCAATAGCCCAGGACATGGGCTGAAGGGCTGCAATCCACCATGTCAGCACAATGGCAAGCAGCAACCAGACGGGGGGAATGTCGATCCATTTCATGCCCTGTGTTGTGCCGCAGCGCTTTGCACTTGTCCATGCCCGCTGACCCGTTAGGGTCTGGCAAAACGGAGGAATGATCATGGAACATGCGGGCAAACACGCACTGGTCACAGGCGGCGGTTCTGGTATCGGTGCAGGCATCGCGCTGGCCCTTGCACAAGCAGGTGCCGAGGTAACAATCACCGGACGACGCGCGGATAAATTGCAAGAGGTCGCATCGCTGTCCCCGCGCCTGCACGCCGTCGTCATGGATGTGGATGACGAGACATCCGTGCGTGACGTCATCGCGCAAGCTGCCAGCGCCCGAGGCCCGATCCAGATATGTGTCGCCAACGCTGGTATTGCAGATGGCGGACCCTTCGCAAAAACCACACTGGCACAGTGGCGCAAGACCATGACGACCAACCTTGATGGTGTCTTTCTGACCTTTCAGGCCGCCATGGCGACGCTCGAAGATGCCACCCCTGCCCGCATGATCGTGATCAGTTCGATCGCCGGTGTGCGCGGTCTGAAAAATGCCATTCCCTATACGGTCACCAAACATGGTGTCATCGGTTTGATCCGTGGTTTGTCCGAAGAGTTCATGCGCCGCCCCATCACATTCAACGCGCTCTGCCCCGGTTATGTAGACACCGATATCGTGCGCAACCAGCTGCCCGGCCTGATGAAGCGCTTTGATCTGGACGAACAGGGTGCGATTGACGTGATCGCGAAGGGAAACCGGCACCGCAAGCTTTTGGAGGTGGATGAAACCACGGCAGCGGCCATGTGGCTCTGCTCGGACGGGGCGCGCAGCGTGAACGGGCAAACGATCCAGATTTCGGGAGGTCAGGTCTGATGTTGGGTCCCGTTCTTGTCGTTCTCGTGGCACTGATCCATGCCTATTTTCTGGTGCTTGAAATGTTCCGTTGGGAAGCGCCGCGGACCCGCAAAATCTTTGGCACAACGCCGGAATTTGCCACTGAAAGCAAGGTGATGGCCGCCAATCAGGGCTTGTATAACGGTTTTCTGTCGGCGGGGCTGCTCTATGGTCTTGTCATGGGGGTTGCTGGCGGGCAGATGGTGATCTTCCTTTTGCTTTGTGTCGTCGTCGCCGGTATCTATGCCGCGTTTTGCGGCATCAAAGCAGCACTTTACGCGCAGACTGTGCCTGCAACACTCGCGCTGCTCGCACTTATCTTGAATATCTAGGAACGCACCATGACCGATTTTGCCGCCACCAAAGCCATGTTCCACCTGCCCGAAGGCATGATTTATCTGGATGGCAATTCGCTTGGACCTTTACCCAAGGCGACCGCCGCGCGTGTCGCGCGCGCGGTGACCGACGAATGGGGTGAGAAGGTCATTACCGGATGGAACCGTGCGGGATGGATGGCGCAGCCGACCGCTTTGGGTGACAGGATCGGGCGTTTGATTGGCGCAGAACCGGGCCATGTGGTGCTGGGGGATACCCTGTCAATCAAGGTCTATCAGGCGCTCGCCGCTGCCATTGATCTGGTGCCGGACCGCAAGGTGATCCTGACCGACAACGGGAATTTCCCTTCGGATATCTACATGGCCGAGGGGCTGATCAAATCTCTGGGGCGTGGCCATGAACTGCGCATCGTAAACCCCGAGGATGTGGAACATCATATCGATGATGATCTTGCCGTGCTGATGCTGACGCAGGTCGATTACCGCACAGGGCGTTTGCACGACATGAAGGCCCTGACAGAAAAGGCCCATGCGGCAGGCGCGCTCACCTGCTGGGATCTGGCACATACCGCGGGGGCCATGGCCGTCGACCTGCAAGGCTGCAACGCCGATTTTGCCACAGGTTGCACCTATAAGTATCTTAACGCAGGCCCCGGTGCGCCCGCGTTTATCTATGTGGCCCCCCGCCATATCGACAATTGCCAACCCGCCTTGTCCGGCTGGCTGGGACATGAGGCACCTTTCGCCTTTGATCTGGATTACCGCCCCGGTACAGGGATCGAGCGGATGCGCGTGGGCACGCCACCTGTGTTGCAGATGGCCGCCCTCGATGCGTCACTCGATATCTGGGACCAGGTGGACATGGACGCGCTGCGCGCGGCCTCGATCGCACTGACCGAGCAGTTCATCGCAGGGGTCGAGGCGCGCTGTCCGCAGCTCACACTGGCCAGCCCGCGCGATCCGCATGGGCGGGGCAGTCAGGTATCCTTTGCCTTCGCCGATGGCTATGCCGCGATGCAGGCCTGTATCGCGCGCAATGTGATCGGGGATTTTCGCGCACCGGATATCATGCGGTTCGGGTTTTGCCCGCTGTTCATTGATGCCGGCGATGTTGATGGGGCCGTTGATGTGATTGCCGATGTGATGGACAACAAGCTTTGGGATGATCCCGAATATAAGGCCGTCGCGCGCGTGACCTAGACGAAGGCGGTCTCTTCCGCATCGGGCGGGGTATCGTAGCCGTGCACCTGAACGTTCAGCGCGGCCCCCAGCAGGATCAGATAGGCGCTGACGTAAAGCCAGAGCAGCAAACCAATCACGGCACCGATTGAGCCGTAAACCTCGTTGTAGCTGGCAAAATTGGTCAGATAGAACGACAGGCCCGCCGAGGCCGCAACCCAGAGCACCACGACCACGAAAGCGCCGACGGTAAACCATCGGCCACGGCCACCGATCCGTGCGGGGCCGAAACGGTAAAGCAAACTCAGCCCCAGCATCAAAACACCAAGGGCGATCAGCCAGCGGATACCTTCAAGCAACCAAGCCGTTGAATTTGCGACAGGAATAAAGGCCAGGCCAATCGGCACAATGACGACCACAATCAGCGCCACAATGGCGAGGGTCACCAAGGCAAAGGTCAGCAAGAGTGCCACGATGATCTGCCAGAGGCCGTTGCGCATCCGCTGCCCCGCAATCGCGTTCAGCCCGCCGATCAGTGCCGCCACCCCTGCCCTGCAAGACCAGATTGCCAGCATGATCGACACGCCTGTGGCCCACCCCAATGCATCCGCAGGTGCGGCGACCAGCCGAAACACCTGTGACGAGATCAGCCTATAGGCGTCGGGCGGGATGATATCTTCCATCAACGACAGTTGTTCGCCGATCACCACCGGATCGGCAATCAACCCGAAAATCGCGATCACTGCGGCTATCCCCGGAAAAATCCCGAACATGCCGAAAAACGCGACCCCCGCTGCAATCAGGCCAAGATGCTTTTCGCCCGCAGTCTTCCAGACCGCGGCCAATATCTGCCATATGTGCTTTATCTTGGCCATACGCTGGGTTGCCTGCCTTTTGTTCATTGCCCTTCAACCTAGTGCAAAAGAGCGGCAACCGCCACTTTTCTCAACAGAAACCCGTGGTTGGCGTTGCCGTTGACGCCATGTCCCGAAAAAACGGTCGCGTCGCAGCACAAGACGCTGTAGGGTTTTGAAAAGCCGGGGCCAACCCAGAGGCAGTTGCAGTGAATACCTTGAACACACATACCAACACGCTCGCCGAGCGTGTTTTGGAGCAAGACAGTGACCGTTATCTTCTGGCGATTACCGGTGCGCCGGGGTGTGGGAAATCAACCTTGGCCAGCGAAGTCGCGCGGCGTCTGAACGCGCAGGGCCGCAAGACAGCCGTGGTCTCGATGGACGGGTTCCACCTTGATAACCGTATCCTTGAGGCGCGCAATCTGCTGCCCCGCAAGGGCGCACCCGAGACCTTCGATGCGCCCGGTTTCTTGCGCCTGATCCGCGCACTCAAGACCGGCGAAGAGGTCATCGCGCCCGTGTTCGACCGGACCCGCGATCTGGCCATCGCCGGTGCAGTTGCGGTGCCAGCCACCGCCCGGGTTGTGATTGTCGAAGGCAATTACCTGATGTTCAACGAAGCCCCCTGGTCCGCGCTTGCAGAGCTTTGGGACCTGTCCGTGCGTGTGAATGTCCCGATGCCGGAACTGCGCGCGCGCCTGATCCACCGCTGGCTGAGCCTCAATTATTCCTCGGCCGTGGCCACCCGCCGCGCCGAAGGCAACGATATTCCCAACGCCAAACGCGTCATTGAAAACGCGCTTTCTTGCGATATTGAATTGAACGGCGAACCCATCCAGAACAGCATGTCCGCCTAGACAAACACGAGCGTGATCGCGGGGAACATCAACAAGATAAAGACCCGCACCACATCGGAGCCCACAAAGAAAAGCACCGACCGGTAAGTGGCGGTCATCGGCGTGTCCTTGTCCATACTGTTGATGAT
>NZ_DASYOK010000388.1:0-2898 GCF_036007805.1 Yoonia sp. | reverse complement strand
ATGATCGCGGCCTGGCGCTTCTCAAAGCCGGCGACCTGCTCAATGGCCTTGTCGATGTCCCGCAGGATCCCCTCGGCGTTCTCAAGGTGGATGCGTGCGTTGTGGGCTTCCTTCTCCCGTGCCGCGCGCCATTCGCGCATTTCAGCAAGCAAGGTTTCCATTTCGTCATTGGAGCCATCCGGCCCAAACATGTCCTCACGGATTTCAGCGACCCAGCCGGGCATGACGTTGATGCCGATCGTCTCGGCAACCGACTTGTCGGTCTCTTTGCCGCGATACCGCTTGAGATCATCGTCATAGACGTCTTCCAAGATGCCGATGATCTGGCGCTTCTGTATGGCCGTGGGCTTGCGAAGCTCGGTGACTGTTGCGGGCGTCTTTGCGGGTGCCGTCATGGCTTTTTTCTGCATCGGTTCCTCCGTTTTGCATTGAGTGTTGCTTCCCTCGCGCCGCTTTGCCTCGCATGAGGGGCAGCGGAGCTTCTTTTTGACCAAGGCCCAGCCTTTAGCCTCAATCTTGCGGATTACTTGGCCCTCGCTTGCTAGGCTCATGACCTGCCGCCCAAGGCCACCAGAATTGCTTCCATGCGCCGCCCTGACCTGCTCGGTCTTGTCACATTCGCAGCAGGTGCAAAGAGCGAGTTCTTGGCCACGCGGGCCCTTGAGTGGTTTGATCCCCATAGATTACCGACCTCCCAATCGGGTTGTTTTGAAAACAATTGTCTGTGCGCAGAAGTCATCCAGCCGCTTGCGGGCAGCCTTGATGCCATGATTGACCGTTGACGGGTCACGGCCGATGTATTCGCCAATCTGAACCGTGCTGTTGCCATCTTCGTGCGCGAACAGCATTGCCGCCTGACGGGCTTCCGCAATCTTTGCACTGCGGTCTTCGCCCAGAATGTCTTCGACAGGGACGCCGTGTATGCCTGACGCCAGTTCGATCGCGGCGTGGATGCCTTCTGGACAGCCTCTCTTGCGACGGACTTGCGGGAGACCCTGCCCCCATGATGCGCGGGCACGATTGCTCTCCTGCTCGGCCAGCTGCTGCATTGAGCTGATCATGCCGCAATCCCCCTCTCAGCAAGTTTTTCAGGCGTGACCAAGCCTGCGTCGATCAAGTCTCGGATGAATGCGGGCGTCAGGGTGGCAGCTGACACAAACCGACCCTCGTTGATCGACTCCGCCCAAAACTTCATCCGGTCTTCTGTCGAAGCAGGGACCGCCGCTGGCTTGGCGATGTAATCACGCCACTTTCCGCGCACCGGATCGAGGAAGTTATCTGACTGCTGGACCTTGCCCTCAGAAGACCAGCGCTTGACGACTTCTGCGTAAGCCCGTGCTGCGCCAATGATTACCTCGGCCTTCTCACCTGCCGCGATCAGATCGGCAAAGGCCTTCGCCCCAGCTTGGGATGCAACGGGCCTTGGATGGGCCTTCAAAAAATCCTGATAACCCGCCACCTCTTGAGAAGAAGTTGCTTCAGGTATTTCTTCAGGTATTAAACCCTTATTAGGTTTGTCCCGCTGCTGTCCCGCTGCTGTCCCGCTGCTGTCCCGCTTTTTTGAGCCTGCTGTCCCGCTTTCGTTCGGCTTGCTCTGATAATCGTCGTATTTACAAACGGTTATGACGTTAACGCCCGTCCCGCTATCTGTCCCGATCATGTCCCGATTTTCGAGACGTTTTAGGAACCTATCAACTCTGGATTTTGACCATCCCCAAGCCTCGCACATGAAGCGAACGGACGTGGCGAGCTGGCCGCGCGACAACTTCACAGCAACGTTGCCCACGCGCTTTTCACGGTCCTTGTAGGACGCCTCCATGATCATCCACATGAATGCTTCCCGCTCCGTGAATGGCTCGGCCTTGAACGCAGTGTCGTGCCATATGCGGCGAGATATGTTGACTGTGCCGCTCATTTGTCGGCCTCACGCACGCGGTTCCAACATATACCGCAGAAGTATTTGAAGCGGCGCGATCCTTCGCCGTAACGGTCGGCAGCGATATATGCAGCTTCTAGGGTTGTGGCGTATCCAATGCGCTTTACAAACCCTTTAACGCCGTTGAACTTGTCCCGGCTCCATCCTGCGCTAGCGCCCTCTTGGATCACCTCCGCAATTTCCCAGCAAACACCCTCCATGGCTTCACGGGCTTCCCTGACCATCTTGGCGTGTTCTCTGACCTGCTCAGCGGCTTCCTTCGCATCCTCTGCCGCGGCTTCCAGCGTTTGTGGCTTTATGGCCAGGGGGACTGAGGACTTTCCCAGATTGCAGCCTTCACAGGCGGTTGTCAGGTTCTCATCTTCGTTTCCGCCACCATTCGCCACGGCTAAAATGTGATCTACATGGAGGATAACTGTGGGCGGTTGCGCGCCACAGTACTGGCAAGTGAAGTTGTCACGTTTGAATATCTCAAAGCGTTTTCTTTTGCCTATTGCCTTGCGGGCATTGCTTTCCGGCGGCAAATCGCCAATATCCGCTTCATTAGTCATGCTCTTTACCTTCAGAAGTTTGGGCGTTGATTGGAGGCCGTAGGGTGTTTCGCCACCTTACGGCCTTGTTCGTTTTGATAATATTCAAGGCGGGATGTGGGCGGCTATTCACGGCATCCTCACCTCGATCTTGGCGATCACTGCGCCGCCTTTTGTTTTCTCACCCTTGGCCATGGCGATGGACCAATAGCTGTCATCAACGCCAATCGCGTCTGACAGGCCGTCAATGCCCGCCTTAAACGCGCCAAGAAGCCCATCCATATCCCTGCGGCGGTTGTCAGGCGGCATGAACGTCAGGGACACACGCAGCGCCGCTGTGGGGTCGTTGTGGCGCCTGACGCCCTGCCTTTTGGCCTCCCAGCCGCACAGCGCGCGGTATGCCTTTGTCGGCTTGTAATACTTGCTCCAATG
>NZ_DASYOK010000387.1:0-2907 GCF_036007805.1 Yoonia sp. | reverse complement strand
GGGTCCATGGAGTTGATGATATCAGGGCCCTTGCGATAGCGCGTATCGGTGTAGTGCCGTTCCAGAATACAGGCCCCCAAAGCAACCGATGCCAAAGCCATATCCGGACCGATGGAATGGTCCGAGAAACCGACGACGGCTTTTGGAAAGGCCTCGCGCAAGTCGGTCACACCCTGAAGCGAGACGATTTCTGGCGGTGAGGGGTAGAGGTTTGTGCATTCCAAGAGCGCATATTCAATCCCTGCGTTATCCAGTATCGCGACAGAGGCGCGGATGCTTTCAATACTTTGCATGCCTGTCGACATAATCACCGGTTTGCCCATCCGTGCGATATGGCGGATCAGCGGCAGGTTGTCGGCCTCGCCTGATCCGATCTTGAAGGCGGGCACATCAAGATCGTTCAGGAAATCCGCCGCTGCCCGCGAAAAGGGTGTCGAAATCCAGATCATCCCAAGGCTTTCGGTATAGCGCTTGAGTTCGGCTTCCTCTTCGAGTGACAGCGCGCAGGCCTCCATCACCTCCCAGATCGACACATCGGCATTCGGGGGGAAGATCTGCTTGGCCTCTTCGGTCATTTCGTCTTCGATGATGTGGGTCTGGTGCTTGACCATCTCGCAGCCTGCAGCGGCTGCAAGGCGCACCATTTCCTTGGCGACGGCCAGATCACCACCGTGGTTGATGCCGATCTCGGCAATCACAAGGGGGGGGTGTTCGGGTCCGATTTTGCGGCCTGCAATGTCCATGGTGCGGTCTCCTGCCTGTGCTGTTAAAGCGTGTTTATGGGGTTTCATCTTGCGGGGCAATTGGCGCGTGCCCATTGCAATATGGGATGCCATGGTCCAAGTGACATCGCAGACCCGCAACCGAGCCGCCCATGATCCGCAAGATATTCAAAGCCTTGGACCAAAAAGAGCGCGATCTGCGCAAGTCATTCGGCCATGACATTACCGATCCGGACGAGCGAAAGAAATCCTATTGGCACGTCCGTTGGCTGGATCACGGCATTTTGCGCACCTTTTGGCATAACTTCGATCAGGTGAGCGACGGTGTGTACCGTTCAAACCACCCCGATCACAAACGGTTCGAGGCCTATGCCGCCATGGGGATCAAAACGGTTCTGAACCTGCGCGGTGTTGTCAGGCAGCCGCATTATCTTTTCGAGGTGGAGAGTTGCGAACGCCTGGGGCTCGAACTGGTGACGGTGCATATGTCGGCGCGGGCCGCCCCGAGCCGCGAGCGTCTTTTGGATGTGATCGCCGCTTTTGAAGCGATGGAGCGCCCGTTCCTGATGCACTGCAAATCAGGTGCCGATCGGACAGGCCTCGTCGCGGCGCTTTATCTGATGGTCCATGAAGGTCAATCTGTCGCCCAAGCGCGCAAACAACTCAGCTTTCGGTATTTGCATATCCGCAAGTCGGCGACGGGCATTCTGGATCACTTCTTCGACGTCTACGCGGCGCGCAATGCGCAAGAGCCAATCGCGATCGAGGAATGGATCAGAACCGAATATGACCGCGATGCGCTGACTGAGAGCTTTGCGCAAAAGCAGGCGGCGCTGAAATTCTGGCAAGGCTGGCGCTAGAACGCCACATTCACCTGTCCGCGAAACTGGCGTGCCTGCCAGGCTTCGGCGATCATGTCGCAACTTTCCCGCACGGTGCTCAGGCGTGGCATCAGCGGATTATCCGACGGCGGCTGTCCGGTGGCGATGGCGATGAAATCGGCCATCAGGCCCAGAAACATATCGTTGCGATCAAAATCGAATGCTGTCGTTTGCGGACCGGCACCTGTGTCGCGTGTGTATGAAGGCGCCAGCAGGTCCAGATCAATGACCTGATCGGTGCCGCGCAATTGGCCTTTGCGCAGACTGACCGGTGAGAGGTAGTCCATCGCGACCGTGCCCAAAGGGGCGGCGAGGCTGATGCGCGTGGCGAAATCGACCTTTGCAAAATCGGGATGGTCAAGGCTTGCGGCGCCGGTAACCGTGGCCTTGGGAAAGAGGCAGTGCGCGATATCCAGTTCATGGCACAGGTCGAGAAGAACACCGCCGCCCGCCGGATCGGACGCGTAGCTTTGCGCAAAGGACCAGTTTTCGCGCCATTGCCGCACGTCATGGCCGATCTCGAAGGCGAAACTGTAGATATCCGACAGATCAAGGGCGGCCAGCGCGCGTACCGCAGGGTGATAGCGCATCATAAAGCCGACCATTGAACGGTCGGCGACGGGTGCGGCGGCCGCATAGATGTCGGCGATCTGCTCTTTGGTCCAACCAAGCGGCTTTTCGACATAGAAGGGCCAATCCAGCGCTGCGCAAAGCTGGATCAGCGACAACCGGATCGGGGTAGCCGTTGCGACGATGACGCCTGCAACATCGCTGCGCCGGGCGACGGCATCGGCATCAAATTCACGGTAAGGGATCAGGTCAACCTTCTGGCCCAAGGCGGCAAGATTACGGGCGTGGCGTTGCCCGATTGATCCCGCACCGATGACCAGAAATGTATCTGCTACCATCCGCTGAAGCCGCCATCGACGTTGACCAGCTGGCCGGTCATATAGCCCGACTGCGCGGAGCACAGGAACAGCATCGCATCGGCAATTTCATCAGGTGCAGCCATGCGGCCCGCCATGATCAGCTCACCCACGCGGCGCTGGAATTCCTCGGAATGGCCGTTGAACACGGCACCGGGAGCGATGGTGTTCACGGTCGCGTTCCGCTTGGCCCAATAGCCTGCGAGCCAGAGTGTGAGGCCATGGATGCCCGCTTTAGTCG
This sequence comes from Yoonia sp., assembly GCF_036007805.1. Classification (GTDB taxonomy): domain Bacteria; phylum Pseudomonadota; class Alphaproteobacteria; order Rhodobacterales; family Rhodobacteraceae; genus Yoonia. Next base: position 137 of record NZ_DASYOK010000387.1, on the reverse strand, counting down.
CCGAATAGGCCGAGAAGGATTTGAACGGCATATCCTCGTAAATCTGGTGGTGCGGACCATTCAGCGCATACATCGACGCCACGTTGATCAGCGTCGCAGGATAGCGCCCCACGATATCGCGGTCCATCTGGCGGGCG
>NZ_DASYOK010000386.1:0-6868 GCF_036007805.1 Yoonia sp. | reverse complement strand
GGACAGCACCGCCGTGGTGCCTTCAAAATGGGCTTCCCTTTGAGGATGCGCAGCCGGAGTGGGGGCAAGAGCGGCGATGCCGCGTCGGCCTGAAAACGGTATCGCTTTTCATCTCTGACAACCCAATATGGCACCAGCTTCCAATTGAGAACAGGAAAACCAATGTCTGTTTCCTGCATCCTGCGAATAGCTTGTCTCACGTGCAGCGAACTTCCGGAATCCGCCCTCCTAGTCAAATTCTGCAAGCGCGAACGTCGGGACGACCGTGTCCGCTTCGGGCTGACTGCCGTCATCTGACAAATTCCGTCAGGAACGCCGACCGGGTCGATAGGGTTGAGTGGAAGCTATGCGCAGATAGCGCCATTTGCAAAATTGCGAACCTTGGTCGCCCATCGAGACAAACCGGCCCAAAGCTGCCCTCCATCAGTATCGCGGATGCCGCGGCGCAGCTTCACCAAACCTGCCGTTCGTGCATCGCGCAGCATTTTAGACGGCGAGTGACGGCTGTGCGGAGATTCTGCCGGTTACATCGTCCACCCTATGACCCTTCGCGGCTGCAGCATGGGCGACATGGAGGGCGCAGAGCCGGCTGTGAAATCGCGGAGATGCATGCTCAGCACTATGCTCAAGCGGCGAGCCACAAAGCCTGCCGTGACTTGCAACAGTGCTGCAAAACTGGAATTTGCGAAACCACAAACTGTCGTAAATCATCTCCATGTCTCTGGCCTAAATCAGTTGGCCAGCATCATGGCATTACTTTCCGATAATCTGTCATTCTAGATTGTGATCTGATTGAGCTTGCCTGATGTAAGCTGAAATCATTAGATCCAGATGCGCGCCGCCGCCATTCTTGAATATGGTGATTATGTCCGAGCCTCGCCGTCTTGGAGGGCTTATGGCTGTCAGATCATAGAGATCCCCGAGAACGCTGTCAGCTGAGATGACGCCTCGACTGATGGGTATATCAAGTTCTCCGATATGTTTGATGGTCGTTTCGCGGCTGTCGACAAAAAGCGCTCCCCTTGCGATCAGCGCGTCGTCAGCTTCGCGCATGTCCTTCTTGTAGGCACCGATTAAGTCGATGTGGGTGCCCGCCTTGATCCAGCAGCCCCGCAAGATTGGCTCTCGGGCCATGGTCGCGGTGCTGATGATATCGGCCACTGCTGCGGCTTTGGCCAGATCGGTAACCGGGGTCACGGGGATCCGACTGCCTGCAAATTCCTGCGCCAGTGCTTCTGCCTGCTCGGGCCGACGTGCCCAATTCGAAATCCGTGTCAGCTGCGGGAACATGGCGCTGTAGGCGGCAATCAGGCTGCGCGCGACGGTTCCGGCCCCGACGACAAGCAAGTGCCTGCTGTCAGGACGGGCCAGCAACATCGCACCAAGCACTGAATCCGCCGCCGTCTTAATCTCGGTCACGAGGCGGCTTTCGATGACGGCTTCCAGTTGCCCGTATACCGGTTCGAAAAGCAGCATCGCACCTTGCACTGTCGGCACTCCGGTTTTCGGGTTCGCGCCAAACACGGTCACCGACTTTACCCCGTAGCCCAGCCCCTCAATATAGGCCCCGCGACTCAAGAGCGTGCCTTCAGAAGGCCCCAGAAACATATCTGCAATCTGTGCTTTTGGTCTTTGATGCCCCGCGCGCAGGGCAGCGACCGCACCGGTCCAGGACAAGCAATCAATGGCGTCTTCATAGCTGATCTGCATAGGAAGCATCAGGTGTCTCTATTCTTGACTGCCGGCTGATGTCCGCGGATCAGACGTGAAACGCCCATATCCTTGGCGGTTACACCTTGCTGCGCCAAATCGTCGAGCCAGCTATCGTTCAACAACAGTTCGGCAACGACCCGGCCCAGTGCAGGTGCCATCATAATACCGTAGCCACCCTGTGCAGCGAGCCAGAAGAAATTCGGCACGACGTCATCAAAACCCAGCACCGGGCTATCATCCGCCACGAATGACCGCAGGCCAGCCCAGCTATGCTCGATCCTGCGGATGGTCAGGAGGGTTTCATTTTGTAGCCAGTTGGCGAGAACGGCGATTTCCCATTCGTCCGGACGGATGTCCTGCGCTTCAACTGGATCCTGATCGCCGAGCGACGCCATGATACGACCCCCGTCAGGCTTGAAATAGGCTTCTGTCGAGGTGAAATCGACCGCTGGCATGGCGCGCGTGTCGATGCGTATTGGCCCATCCACAATGATTGCGGTCCGGCGCCTTGGCACCAGTCCGATGGGAACGGAACCGGCGAGGACCGCCACATGGTCGGCCCAGGCTCCCGCTGCATTCACGATGATGCGGGCCTGAAAACTGCTATCCGGTGTCTGCGCCGTCCACAATTCGCCCGTGCGCCGCAGCGCGGTAATACGCTGTCCGCTGACCAGCACTCCTCCGCGCTGCTTGAACCCGCGTAGATATCCCTGATGCAGCGAGTCAACGTCGATATCCGCGACACCCGGTTCATGGACCGCGGCACCAATCCGTTCGGGGCGCAACAATGGTGCCATCGCCAGCACCGCTGTGGCGTTGATCTCGTGGACCTCGCGGCCGGGTGCGGACAATGCCAGCAAGGCCTGAAGCCGATCTTCCTGGCCGGGTTCCGCGATCGTCAGGTTCCCGCGCGGTGACAGAAGTGGCTGGTCAACGAAGCCGTCCGGCGGGTTGGCAAAGAATGCGGCACTGACCCTGTTGATGGCCTGCACCAACTGCGTACCCTGATGCGGTGTGAACAGCGCGGCAGACCGGCCGGTGGCATGATAGCCGGGGGCCGTCTCGGCCTCGACCAGCAACACACTGCCGTGAAGCGCCAATTCATATGCGGCAGCCGTGCCGGATATGCCTGCACCCACAATCAGGTAGTCGTATTGCATGGTTTTCTCCCTCGTCTTCTGACACGCCAGAAGCCGGGCGGGTCGGGCAAGGTCACAGCCGGACGCCGTTGCTTACCCGTAGCCAACAGAACGCCAACAGCGCCGATTTGCAAGAAAAATAAAATAGTATTGTTTTTTGAAAGTTTAATGACATGATTGAATCAAAGAAAGGACGATCCCGGATGTCTGATTCGCTGCGCCATCGTTTGTCTGAGAGCCTGACGGCAGGTTCTAGAGCTGACCGCGCAATCGCTTCGTACATGCTGGCGGAACTTAACACGGTGCCGTTCGAGACGGCGGCAAGCCTTGCTGTGAAGGTAGGGGTGTCGGAGCCGACGGTGGGCAGGTTCTGCCGCACGTTAGGATACAAGAGTTTCCGCGATCTCAAGGATCACTTGCAACGCGATATTGGTGATCGGCCTTGGCTGATTGCCGATCGCCTGCGGGAATTCGAAGAACAGTCCCGTGGGGGCGTTGACCAGCTTGCAAGAGGATTGAAGCTGGAGATGGCCGCACTTGTGGCGGTTTACGAACTGGCGGGTACGCCGGAATGGGAAAAAGTGGTCAAACGCCTTGCATCTGCCTCGGCCGTCTTTGCCGTCGGGTTCCAGACAGAGCGTGGTATCGCACAAGTGTTCGTCAACCAGTTGCAATACATCCGCGACCGGGTCCATTTGTTGGATCTTGCGGGCGGCAACTTTGCCGAACTGCTGGCAGGTGGAACCGGTACGCCTTGTCTCGTGATATTCGAGGGGCGGCGATATTCGCGCATGGCGCAGCTTCTAGCGCAGGACGCGAAACGCGCAGGCATTCCGGTGACACTGATCACCGACCCGTTCTGTGACTGGGGCCGGACACATGCGGACGAGATGTTTGTTGTACCGACCGAGTTCAATCTATTCTGGGAATCCGCCGCCCAGATGGCAAGTCTTGCCAATCTACTGGTCAATGGCGTCTTTCTGGAACTGGGCCATTCCGTCGAAGAACGCATGAATGAAATCGCGCGGCTTTACAGCCGCTACACCGGATATGTCGGCGATCCGACCGGCCCGGCCAGACCAAGCGATCCCCATGCAAACGATACTTGAAGCGTCATTTCTACTCCAAAATCAACAGGGATAAAAACAATGAAACCATTTACCACGCGCCTCCTCGCAGGGGTGCTGCTGTCTTCGTCTTTTTTGGTGACAGGCTTTGCCGCCACTGCCCAGGACGTCACCATGGTGCTGCCGTCTCGCCAAGTCGGCGCGCCAAGCTATGATCCAATCCGCGGTACCAAGCTGAATATGGCCACGACGCTGATTTATGACCGTATGGTGTTGCAGGATGCCGATCAGAGCTATCATGGCCAGCTTGCGACCTCTTGGGAAGTGACGGAGGACGGGATGGAGTGGGTGTTCAACCTGCGACCCGGCGTAACTTTCCACGATGGCGAGCCGTTCAATGCGGACACGATCGCATGGTGGATACCGCAGTTCTCGGACACCGAAAACGCCTTTATGACGGACGCGATCGAAAGCGTGACGGTTGTTGATGACCTGACCGTGAAGTTCACCATGAAAAACCCAGACCCGAACCTGCTGTCGAATATGGCCGGCTTCTTCATGGGCGTGCCTTCGCCGGCAGCCTATGAAGCCATGGGCGATGACTATGGCGTCACAGGTGCCGTCGGCACGGGACCGTTTAAACTTGAAAGCTTCACCGTCGGGCAAGACACCGTATTGGTCCGCAACGAGGATTATACCTCAGGCTCGGATCTTTCCGTCAACCAGGGCCCTGCCCACATTGCGCGCCTGACCTTCCGCGAAATCGCCGATGACAGCACTGCATTTCTGGAAATGAAGACCGGCGGCGTAGACATGCTGCTGTCCGTACCCCAAGACTTCCGGGCGACAATGGAAGGTGAGACCGATATTACCATCGTCACCATACCTGGGCGCGAACTGTTCTATATGCCGATCAACACCATCGTTGCTCCGTTCGACGACATCCGGGTGCGCGAGGCTGCTGCGTTTGCCGTCAACCAGCCAGAGATATTGGAAAACCTCTTTGGCGGGATCGGGGCAGTCGCCGACACTTTTCTGACCGACGCCTTACTTGAGGGCAACGTGAAGGATGAACTACGCATCAGCTATGACCCGGATCGCTCCCGGGCGTTGTTGGACGAGGCCGGCTGGATCGCCGCAGCAGATGGCACGCGGTCAAAGGATGGGACGGCGCTGACTGTCAAACTCTGGACCCAGAACGGCACCGAATTCCGCCGGATCACCGAAGTCATTCAGGCGCAGCTTGCCGAAGTCGGCTTCACGGCGGAAATCACGGTTCTGGACCCTTCCAGCATCAACGCCGAATATCGCAAGGAAACGGAACACCAGTTGGCGGTCCGCAGCTATTCCTACGAAAACGCGGACATCCTTGACTGGTTCTTCAGCGCCGAGCGGCTGGGTTACCCCAACGTATCCATGTGGACGGATGCAACGGCCGAGGAATTGCGTATCAAGGCGATGACCGAGTCGCGTACCTGGGACGAACGTGTGGCAAACTTCACGGACTACCACGAATATGTGCTGACCCAGTTCGTGTTTGCCCCGATCTACCAGCCGGTGCAGTCCTACGCTTACAGGAGCGATGCCTTGATGGTGCCGGACGTCATTCGGTCGACACAGCTCCAAAGCCAGACGATCCTTGACATCGAGGTCAAGTAACCCCGACCCCGGGTGCACCCACCGGTGCATCCGGACCAAGGCTGAAACATGGAGTCCCCATGCTGTTATTTACCATCAAGCGGTTGCTGCTGCTGATCCCGGTGTTCCTAGCTATATCGGTCGTGATCTTCATGCTTGTTCATCTGGTGCCCGGCGATCCGATCGACAACATCGTACGCGTAGGCGCTACCCCGGCTGAAAAGGCGGCGCTTGTCGCGCGCTATGGGCTGGATCAGCCGCTGTGGGCGCAATACGCCAACTGGTTCGGCAAGATGCTGCAAGGCGATTTGGGGGATGCGATTATCCTGCGCCGTCCCGTCGCTGAACTGATCGCGCTGAACCTGCCGCATTCGCTGGCCCTTGGGTCGCTGGCCCTTCTGTTTTCCACCATCGTGGGGATCGCCACCGGCACGCTGGCCGCCATTTTTCGCGACACCTGGTTTGATCGTGGCGTCATGACGCTCATCCTGCTGGGGTCGACCGTGCCCAGTTTCTGGCTGGCACTTCTCATGATCATGTTGTTCGCGGTCACGCTGGGATGGTTTCCGGTATCGGGTGCGCGAACAGCCTCGGCATTGGTCCTGCCGGTGCTGACCATCGGGTTGGGGGGCGTCGCACTGGTGGCGCGGGTTACGCGTGTCGCAATGATGGACATCGCGCGGCGCGATTTCGTGATGATGTTGCATGCCAAGGGTGTGTCGCGCTGGCGGATCGAGCTGGGGTCGGTGCTGCGCCATGCGCTGATGCCGGTCGTGACCATCCTGAGCCTGCGGATCGGCTGGATACTCGGGGGTGCCGTGGCGGTGGAGTTCGTCTTTGCCCGTCCGGGCCTCGGGTCGCTGTTGATCACCTCGCTCAACCAGCGAGACTATCCTGTGGTCCAGGGTTGTCTGCTGATGTTGGCGATCGCCGTCATGTTGGGCACGCTACTGGGTGATATCGTCCAAGCGGCGATGGATCCGCGGATCCGTGAGGGTATGAAATGAGCATGAGGCGTTTCCTTTCGGGCGTCGTGCGCACGCCGCGTGGTGGGCTGTCGGCCGCAGTGTTAATGCTGGTAGTTGTATGCGCGCTTTTTGCGCCGATGCTGTCCCCTTACGATTACGCGATCCAGAATCTGCCCGAGGCAAATAGCCCGCCAAGTGCCGCGCATTGGATGGGCACGGACGAGTTCGGTCGCGACCTGATGTCCCGCATCATCCAAGGTGCGCGTACATCGCTGTCAGTAGCCATGACCGCAATCAGTATTTCGGTGGTCGTAGGAATGACGCTCGGCGCGACGGCGGGCTA
>NZ_DASYOK010000385.1:0-9829 GCF_036007805.1 Yoonia sp. | reverse complement strand
GGGCGATCCTGCGGCCTTTATGCTGGGCGTCAACGCCCGCCCCGATACAATCGCCGCCTTGCGCGCCGAAATGGGCCTCGATCAATCCGTGGTGACGCGGTATTTCGATTGGGTCACAGGGTTGCTGCGCGGTGATTTCGGACAGTCATGGACCTATAAAACCCCTGTCGCAGACCTAATCGCAGACCGGATCTGGGTTTCGATTCCTCTTGCGATCTATGCGCTGGCGCTCTCGACCCTCATTGCCTTTCCCGCAGGCATCTACGCGGCCAGCCGCCGTGGCGGCGCCGGCGATGTGACCATCATGGGGGCCACGCAACTGGGCGTCGCGATCCCGAATTTCTGGTTCGCCATGATCCTTGTGCTAATCTTTGCAATCAACCTGCGCTGGTTCTCGGCAGGCGGGTTTCCGGGTTGGGACAACCCGTTGCAGGCCATCAAAGCCCTGACCCTGCCTGCCATCGCGCTCGCCCTGCCGCAAGCGGCCATCCTCGCGCGGGTCATGCGCTCATCGCTCTTGGATATGCTGGGCGAGGATTTCATCCGCACCGCGCGCGCGAAGGGCCTTTCGGCCCGCCAAGCGCTTTGGAAACACGCCGTGCGCAACGCGTTGATCCCTGTGCTCACCATCATCGGTCTGCAATTCTCGTTCCTGCTCGCAGGAGGGATCATTATTGAGCAGGTCTTCTTCCTGCCCGGTCTGGGCCGCCTGATTTTCCAGTCGATCAGCGCCCGCGACCTGATCGTCGTGGAAAGCGTGGTCATGCTTCTGGTCTTCACCGTCATCATGGTGAACTTCCTTGTCGATCTGGCCTATGCCGCCGTCGATCCACGGCTGAGGACCAAATCATGAGCCGCAATCTGATCATCGGCACGGCGCTGACGGTCCTGTTCATCGCACTTGCAGCGCTGTCCTTTCTGTGGACCCCCGCCGATATCGAAACACTGGATATCCCCAACAGATTGCAAACGCCAAGTGCCGCGAACTGGCTTGGCACCGATCATTTCGGCCGCGATATGCTGTCGATGATCATGATGGGCGCGCGCACCTCGATTGCCGTTGCCCTGCTTGCGGTGGGCATCGGCATGGCGCTCGGCATCCCTTTGGGATTGCTCGCGGCGGCACGGCACGGATCATTCCTTGATGAACTGATCATGCGCGGCAACGACCTTGTTTTCGCCTTCCCCTCGCTGGTCATCGCCATTCTGATTACCGCTGTTTTCGGCGCCTCTGCCGTCAACGCCATCATCGCCATCGGTATCTTTAACATCCCCGTCTTTGCCCGCCTGACCCGTGGCGCGGCCCTGCCACTGTGGGAGCGTGATTTCATCCTTGCCGCCCGCGTTTGCGGAAAATCCGCCACGCACATCTCAATCGAACATATCCTGCCCAACATCACCAACCTGATGATCGTTCAGGGCACGATCCAGTTCAGCCTTGGCATCTTGGCAGAGGCCGCCTTGTCCTACATCGGCCTTGGTGCACAGCCACCGACCGCCAGCTGGGGGCGGATGTTGGCCGACGCACAGACCCTCGTCAGCATTGCCCCCCATGTGGCCCTCGTCCCGGGCTTTGCGATCTTGTTGATGGTGCTGGGCCTGAACCTGATGGGTGACGGGCTGCGCGACTGGCTTGATCCCCGCATCAGGGTGGCCCGTACATGAGCCTGCTTGCGATCAAAGACCTGTCGCTTTCCATCGGTGATACCGAAATCCTGCATGATATCGACCTGACCATCGCGGCCGGCGAAATCGTTGCGATCACCGGCGAAAGTGGTTCTGGCAAATCCATGACAGCCCTCGCCGTCATGGGCTTGTTGCCACGCGGATCGGTGGCCAAAGGCGCGATTAACCTCGACGGCACCGACATTTTGCAAACCTCTGAAACCGACCTGTGCAAGATGCGCGGCAACACAATGGGCATGGTGTTTCAGGAACCCATGACAGCACTCAACCCTGTGCAAACCATCGGCGCACAGGTCGCCGAAACAATCCTGATCCACGAAAAAACCACCAAGTCCGAAGCCCACAAACGCGCTGCCGCCATGCTGGAACGCGTGGGGCTGAAAGTGCCACCCTCGCGCTACCCGCATGAGCTCTCAGGCGGGCAGCGCCAGCGTGTCGTCATCGCCATGGCCATCGCCCTGCGTCCCAAACTGCTGATCGCGGATGAACCGACCACGGCACTTGATGTCACGACGCAGGCCCGCATCCTTGATCTGCTGCGCGATCTCGTCCGCGAATTCGACATGGGGCTTTTGCTGATCACCCATGATCTGGCAGTCGTGGCGGACATCGCCGACAAGATCGCCGTCATGCAGAACGGACGCATCGTGGAGTCCGGCGCAACCAGGCATCTCTTTGCCCATATGCAGCACCCCTACACCAAGGCGCTCTTCGCGGCCTCGGCCCATACCGTCTCACTTCCCGAAACGCCCCCTTCACCCCCGATCCTGCAAGTCAGGAACGTCGCCCGCGATTACCCCATGTCGCGCACGGCCTTTCTGGGTCCGCGCCCCGTCTTCCGCGCCCTGCACGACATCAGCTTTCACATCAACGCGGGCGAACGTGTCGGCCTTGTCGGTGAAAGCGGCTGCGGAAAATCGACCCTAACAAGGGCGATATTGGGGCTGGAAGACGTACAAGAGGGCGAAATCACGCTTGATGGTGACCCTGTTTTCAGCGGCAAACGCCCCAACCTTGCGGTCCGGCGCAAGATGCAGGTCGTGTTTCAGGACCCCTACAGCAGCTTCAATCCCCGCCACCGGGTTGACCGTTTGATCACCGAACCCTTCCACCTTTTGCCACATCCGCCCACAGGACCGGCGCGCGCCGATGCCATTGCCAAAGCGCTCACTGACGTGGGCCTGTCGCCCGCTGACGCAAACAAATACATCCACGAATTCTCGGGCGGCCAGCGCCAGCGTATTGCCATCGCCCGCGCGCTGATTATTGAACCCGAACTGATCATCTTCGACGAGGCGGTCTCTGCGCTTGATGTCTCGGTCCGCGCCCAGGTGCTCGACCTGATTGCGGACCTCTGCCGCAAGCGCCCCTTGGCCTATCTGTTCATCAGCCATGATCTGTCCGTTGTGCGCACAGTCACCGACCGTGTCATGGTCATGCAGGCGGGAAAAATCGTCGAACAGGGCGAAACAGAGACTGTTTTTGCACATCCTCAGCACCCCTACACCCGCACATTGATCGCAGCGGCGCCCAAGCTGCCGGATATTGGGCAGACGGGATAAGAAAGAGATTGCAGCGCGGCCTGCGTCCATTACGCTGCCGGAAAATGAGGGGGATATCATGCGACTGGCTGGCAAGACGGCGATTGTAACGGGCGGCGGCTCCGGTTTCGGGGCGGGTATCGCGCGCAAATTCGCGGCCGAAGGGTGCCATGTCATTGTGGCTGACCTTAATGTCGACGGCGCGCGGCACATCGCGGATGAAATCGGCGGGCGTGCATTGACATGCGATGTCTCGGACGGTGCCTCGGTCAACTACATGGCAAAGTCGGTGCTGGGCGCTGGACCGCTGGACATCCTTGTGAACAACGCAGGCATCACCCATCTGCCCAGCGCGATGGAGGACGTGAGCGAAGAGGACTTCGACCGCGTGGTGGCCGTGAACATGAAATCCGTCTACCTGACTGCCCGCGCCTTTGTTCCCCATTTCAAGGAACACAAGCGCGGCGCAATCCTCAACGTGGCCTCGACCGCTGGCGTATCACCACGCCCGCGGCTGAACTGGTACAACGCGTCCAAGGGCTGGATGATCACCGCGACGAAGACCATGGCGGTCGAACTGGCGCCCGACGGTATCCGCGTGAACGCGATCAACCCTGTGGCAGGCGAAACGCCTTTGCTGAAATCCTTCATGGGCGAGGACACGCCGGAAATCCGCGCCAAGTTCCTCTCCACCATTCCGCTGGGCCGCTTTTCAACGCCCGAGGATATGGGCAACGCCGCCTGTTTTCTCTGCTCGGATGAGGCCAGCATGATTACAGGTGTCGCGATGGAGGTGGACGGTGGCCGCTGTATCTAAAGGACCCCGCAACCTGATCACGGACGTTGCGGGCCTGCGCGTGGGCAATGCACAGGACGATCACATCAAAACAGGCACCACGGTGCTGGTCGGCGACGCACCCTTCACTGCCAGCGTCCACGTCATGGGCGGCGCACCGGGGACCAAGGAGACCGATCTGCTGGCCCCTGATAAGACAGTCGAACAGGTCGATGCGCTGGTGCTCTCGGGTGGCTCGGCCTTCGGGCTTGATGCCTGTTCGGGTGTCATGGACGGGCTGCGCGCGATGGGACGGGGGTTTGCCATCGGTGACATACGCATCCCGATTGTGCCGGGGGCGATCATCTTTGACCTGATCAATGGCGGCGCAAAGGACTGGGACGAAAACCCCTACCGCGCCTTGGGGCGAGAAGCGCTACAAAGCGCGTCCGAGCAGTTCTCCCTTGGCACCACAGGCGCAGGCACAGGGGCCATGGCCGCGATGCAAAAGGGCGGACTGGGGTCGGCATCGCTCATCCTCTCAGACGGCACGACCGTGGGCGCATTGGTTGCCGTCAACGCTTTGGGCAGCGTCACAACCCCCGGCGACAGACATTTCTGGGCCGCCCCTTTCGAAATTGACGGCGAATTTGGCGGCGCTGGGCCGGATCCAAACGCCGGACATGTGACATCAGAGCCAAGCCGCAAGGAACAGGCGATGATCCTGCAAGCGACCCAAGGCGCGAACACGACGATCGCGATCGTTGCAACCGATGCACCGCTGAGCAAGGTGCAATGCCACAGGCTCGCGGTGACCGCCCATGACGGCATGGCGCGGGCGATCGTGCCCTCGCATACGCCGCTTGACGGTGATCTGGTGTTCGGGGTCTCGACGGGGGCAAGCACGCCTGTTGATCAGACCCGTTTCCGCGAGATCGGAGCCGCAGCGGCCACCTGTCTGGCCCGCGCCATCGCGCGCGGAGCCTATGAGGCGACAAGCGCCCCCGGCGACATCATCCCGACCTATCGCGAGATGAACGGCTAGGGCGCAAACGCGCCGTCATAATAATCAGGGATCGCACCACCCGTCGCGACGATTGCACCCAGTCGCCCGATCTCATCCGCGCATTTCGCGGCGGCACCATTGCCAGCGGTCAGGGCGATAATGTGGTCGGTCTGCTGGTAAATAAACGGATTGCCATTGGGCGAAAAGCTCGTCGCACAACTATCAAAATGAATAGATCGGTACTGCAGCCCCGGCATCAGCCCGATCAGAATCTCCGAGATCGCCGCACCCGCCACGGGATCACCGCCACTGCGGAACCATGCGATCATATCGGCGACGCTGTGCAATTCGGTATCCACCGCATCGCCGCCGATTTTGATATAGGTCTTGCCATCGGGATAAAGCACAGGCGGCAGGATATAAGGATCCTCTGACCGGCCCGGCGGGACGTAGATCACCGAAGGCATCCCCGACAGACGCGCGGCCTCTTCCGCGTCCAGTTCAAAGAACGCAATCGTGCGGGCATAGACCCGCATCGGGATCGGATCGGGCAAAAGCCCCTCGGCTTTGGAAAACGCGCCACAGGCGACAATCACCTTTGCGGCGGTCAACACGGTACCCCCCGCACAATGCACCTGCGCCACACCGCCGCCCTCGGAAATCCGCATGACCGTATCACGATGCAACACAGCACCTGACTTGGTCGCTGCCGTAATCTCGGCCTTCACATGCAAACGCGGATTGATCCAGCCTGCGTCCGTCTCTTCATGCAGCGCAAGAATCCCCTCGGGAAAAGCAAACTCGGGAAACCGCGCGGCCAGTTCCGCACCGCGCAACGGCCTATGCGCGACACCATTCGCCTGCGCATGGCGCTGAGCGTTCAGAATATAGTCACGTTCCGGGCCTACTTCGGTGCCTGCCACAATCGCACCTGCGGGCGTATAGAAGTGCTGCGCTCCCTTTGCGGCAATCTCGGGATAACGGGCAATCGCCTCTTGCGCGAAACGAGCCCAGTTCTTGCGGGTGTCGATCTTGCGCGTGATCCGTGCCTGATCGTAGTGGCTTGCGAAAACCCCTGTATGCGTGGCCTTTTCCACCGGTTCATCCGGCCCGACAAGGGCCGTTTTCACCCCCATTTCCGCCAGATGACGCGCCGCCGCACTGCCCATCAGGCCCGCGCCGACAACGATCACATCATAGCTTTGTCCGGTCATGGCAGCCCCCGTTACACCGCATAATGACGCGACCATGACAAGCGCTGCGCGAAATGGGAAGTGGTCGAATGGATTGGAAACGCGGAAAGAATACGCAAAAGGCCCCGCGTATCACACAGGGCCTTTCGTTACTGCGATGTCCCGGCTCAGACCCGGAACGAAGCGGTGCCTAGTTCAGCGCCGCATCCGTAATCACGCTTGTCCATGCGCCTTCCGGCTGCGCAGAGATCACCGGATCAGAGCCACCCGCCAGCAGCGTGTCGACGGTACGCTGGAAGTCAGCCGGATCAAGCGCGCCATTGGACCCTGCGGTCAGCTTGGCAATCTCGCCCATCATCCGGATTTGCGCAGCCTCGGACTGTGCGCCAGTCTCGTCATTGTCAAGAACGATGCCAGCGGCCTCGACCGGGTTTTCTTCGGCCCATTTCCAGCCCTTCATCGAAGCGCGTACAAAACGCACCATCTTGTCGACAAAAACCGGATCTTCGAGGTTTTCTTCCAGCGCATAGATGCCGTCTTCAAGCGTGGCGACCCCCTGGTCCTCATACATGAATGTCACCAGCTCATCCTCGGACACACCCGCATCGAGCACCTGACCATATTCGTTATAAGTCATGGTCGAGATACAATCAGCCTCACGGTTCAACAAAGGATCAACGTTGAAACCCTGCCGCAGGACGGTCACACCCTCTTCACCACCATCGGTGGGAATACCGGCCTGGCTCATCCAGCTCAGGAACGGGTATTCATTACCAAAGAACCAGACGCCAATCGTTTTGCCACGGAAATCCTCAACCGTTTCGATGCCGGTGTCTTTCCAGCATGTCAGCATCAGACCCGATGTCTTGAACGGCTGCGCGATATTCACAACAGGCAGACCGCGTTCGCGGGCCGCCAGCGCGGATGGCATCCAGTTCAGCATCACATCGGCACCACCGCCGGCCAGAACCTGTGGCGGCGCGATATCAGGACCACCGGGAAGAATCGTGACATTCAGCCCCTCTTCCTCATAGAAGCCCTGATCCAGCGCCACATAGTATCCCGCGAACTGTGCCTGCGTGACCCACTGCAATTGCAGTGTCACATCATTGGCGTGGGCATCCGCATGGGCCATGCCACCCAATCCAGCGGCCATCGCCGCTGCCATCATCATCTTTTTCATTTTGACCTCCTAGTCAGTTGTTATGCCCTCTTTGCGGGGCTCAATTCATTATTTGCGCTGCGATGGGTGCCAAAAGGTCACCCGCCCCTCAATCCATGCCATCAATCCGTAAAAGGCACTTCCGGCCAATGCGGCAACGACAATCTCGGCCCAGACCATATCAAGCGCAAGACGCCCCACCGAAGTCGAGATGCGAAAACCCATTCCCACCGTGGGAGAGCCGAAAAATTCAGCAACAATCGCCCCGATCAGCGCCAAAGTCGTCGCAATCTTAAGCCCGTTGAAGATAAACGGCATGGCCGCAGGCAGGCGCAACTTGAACAGCGTCGGCCAATAGCCAGCACCATAGGTGCGCATCAGATCGCGCTGCATCGCTGTCGTGTCACGTAAACCGGCCACGGTGTTCACAAGGATCGGGAAGAACACCATCACCGCAACCACAGCCGCCTTGGACTGCCAGTCACTCCCCAGCCAGCGCACGAAAATCGGCGCAATCCCCACAATCGGCAAGGCCGCCATAAAGCCACCTACCGGCAGAATACCCCGCGTCAGAAAATCCGACCGGTCCGCAAGAATGGCCACACCAAAGGCCGCCAGCATCCCGATGATATATCCGGTCATGGCCCCTTTCACGATCGTCTGGACAAAATCCGCCCAGAGCGTCGGAATCTCATTGGCAAACCGATCGGCAATCATCGTGGGTGGCGGCAGGATAATCGGGCTGACCTCCAACAGGCGCACCAGAAGCTCCCACATGATCAATAGTGTCAGACCGAAAATCGCAGGCACCAATAACCGGACCAGACGGGTATTTGCCGCGGCACTATTCGCCAACCGCGCGTTGATAAACCAGCCCGCCGCCCAGATCGCCAAAGCGCTGATAATCGCTGTCCCCGTCATACCGCCTGCATCCCCATCCGGCGCAGGGTCCAGCGTTCAACCAGGCTGAAAAACCCCACCAATGCTGCCGCTGTCAACGCCGCGGCGAAAAGCGCGGCCCATGTGACCAAAGGCTGGCCGTACTGATCGCCCACCAGCATCCGCGCGCCAAATCCGGCACGCGCCCCCGTTGGCAATTCCGCAACAATGGCCCCGACCAGTGACGCCGAAATCCCGATCTTGAGCGAAGCAAAAAGATAGGGCACCGAGGCCGGCAACCGCAGCTTCCAGAACCCCTGCGCAGGGCTGGCATAATAGGTGCGCAACAGATCAAGCTGCATCCCATCAGGGCTGCGCAGCCCCTTCACCATGCCCACGACAACAGGAAAGAAACTCAGATAGGCACTGATCACCGCCTTCGGAAACAGCCCCTGAATGCCGATCGCCCCCATCATCACAATAATCATCGGCGCAAGGGCCAGAATAGGAATAGTCTGGCTGGCAATCGCCCAGGGCATCACGCTCATATCCATGGCGCGGTTATACACGATCCCCACCGCCAACAGGATGCCAAGGCCTGTCCCGATCACAAAACCCACCAGCGTGGCCGACAAGGTCACCCAGCCATGAAAGACCAGTGACCGCCGCGATGTGATGTTCTGCAAGGCAATCGTATTCCACATCTCCACCACAACCTGATGCGGCGAAGGCAAACGCGGCCGCTCCAGCGTATAGGTCATGCCGAACAATTGCGGATTGCGCAGTGCAAGCCCGATCCCCGAATACTCCTGCCGCGCCACAGGCGTATCAGGTGTGACCACAATATCCTGCCGCTGTGCCAGATCCGCCGTCAGATGCATATTCATCGGCACAACGGACACGATCCAGAACAACAGGATCGCCCCGATAACGGTCAGAACCGGCAGAACAGACTTCACCTGCCCACCTCATCATCTTGCCAAAAATACTCCCCCCGGAGGGTCCTACACATCGTCATGCCCTGCCCTCAGCCCGTCACGCACCCTGTGCGCAATCTCGATAAACTCGGGTGTATCGCGAATATCCAAAGGCCGCTCTTTGGGCAGCGGGCTTTCGATCACATCGGTAATCCGCCCTGGACGCGGCGACATGACGACAATCTTGGTCGACAGATACACCGCCTCGGGGATCGAGTGGGTGACAAAACCAATGGTCTTTTCGGTACGCGCCCACAGCTGCAACAACTGCTCGTTCAGGTGATCGCGCACAATCTCGTCCAGCGCACCAAAGGGTTCGTCCATCAACAGGATATCCGCATCAAAGGCCAAGGCCCGCGCAATCGAGGCGCGTTGCTGCATCCCGCCGGACAATTGCCACGGAAACTTCTTCTCGAACCCTGCCAGATCAACAAGGTCCAGCACCCGCGCCACCCGCTCGGCCTGTTCGGCCTTGGAGAACCCCATGATCTCAAGCGGCAGCTTGATATTGCCACCAATCGTGCGCCACGGATACAGACCAGCGGCCTGAAACACATAGCCATAGGCCCGCGCCATCCGCGCCTCATCCGGTGTCATGCCATTGACCGAG
>NZ_DASYOK010000384.1:0-4464 GCF_036007805.1 Yoonia sp. | reverse complement strand
CACCTCGCGGATGGCGGTACGGATCAGGTTCCGGGTGTCTCCGACGGTGGGTTGGTCAAAAGCCTGCGGCGCCAGCCGGTCCGGCAGCGCCAGCAGGCGGGTTCTCAGAAGCGCGAGCACAGCAATCCATGCCGCCTCGATCTGGTCGGCTGCAATGAGGGATCGTCGTTTTTCCTCCGCTTCCATCTCGGCAAGATCAGCACGCGCCCGGATGAACCGCGCCCGTTCAGCCGCATAGTCCGGTGCACCGGCTTGGGCTTTCAATGCCTGGTCGCGCAGGTAGCGCACATAGCCGCGCACGGATCCGATCAGATCATACTGCCCGCGCTCCGCCTTGGGGATCACGCCCTCGCGACTCAGCTGCTGGACCCGCCGTTCCGACAGATCAAGCAGCTTGGCGATCACGCCGATGGGCTGGGTTGCTGATGACATCCGCACACCTCACGATTTTGACCAACCATATGGAATGATGTCGAATTCACTGGATAAGATCAGCCGCTAGAGCGAAGCTAGTCCTGCAAACGACCATCGGAGAAACCACCATGGAAACCACCAGCATTCGCCTCCCCATCCGGAACCTGCCAGAGCATTTTGATCGCAGCCGCATGGCGTTCGTACTTGACGAAATCGAGATGGCCTTAATGGACGATGGCGGCGTGCACGCTCAAACCTCTGCCGACAGCTTTATTATAAAGATTGAAGTAGCAACGCATCAGCTGATGGACACCGCCAGCTGCCTGAAAGGCCTCGGCCTCATCTAGCTATGCGACCCCTGTGACCGGAAAGCCTTGATGAACCGGCGCAGCGCGGCAATTCAGGGTTGTTCGACTATTGGAGCCTATGATACTCGCTGCCTACTCCTGAAAAAAGGTGAGATGCCGGTGTTTCTCTTTATCTACAAATCTGTTTTCGGCGCGCTGATTGCTGCATTTTTTGCATCAGCGGTCTTTGCGGACGTCCCAGTCATTCCACGCGGCGAGAGTTTTAATTGCAAACCAACGCATGTGTGGGATGGGGATGGCCCCGTTTGGTGCAGTGAAGGGCCACGGCTCCGGCTAGCAGGCATCGCCGCGCGCGAACTGGATGGTAGCTGCTCCGCTGGACACCCCTGCCCAAGCGTAAGTGCGAACGAAGCACGGGATGCGCTAGCCAGTCTTTTGGGCACACCTACCGGCGTCAGCCGCCATGGACATATACTTATCAATGGCCCCACGTTGCAATGTCGATCCGACGGTCCCGCTGGAGGTAACCGCACGGCTGCATGGTGCGTGTCACCGCGTCACGGAGACATCAACTGTGCGATGGTAAGCGGTGGGTGGGCTTTGCGGTGGGACCGCTACTGGCGCGACCATCGCTGCTAGGGTCAAGCAAATCAAAAAAGAGACGAAGGTAGCTGCGCTTAGATCAGCGCAAACAATCGGCGCAGAAGATAACTTAGGGCCAGCGAGACGCTAACGAAGGCCATGCCGATAGCCATATATTCGCCGGGTGCGGCCTCGAGGCCGAACCACCGAAACGCGATGATTTGCGTGACCACCGCGAGGCCGTAGCCGACGATCACATTGGTGATCGCTTCCACCAGCGACATGATGCGCGACTGCCATCGGCGAATAGCACCAACCATTCGGCCGTCTTCGCCTTCTGGATCGCGCCCCGCGGCAGACCGACATGCGCGGTGTACTGGCGCTCGCTCATGCCCTGCATCGACAGCTCCGATTATCATTAAGATTATATGCTTATCGAGTTGATAAGCCTCGCGACCGGAGCGAACGTCACTCCGACGAAGCGATGCAACTCACCAAGGAGCGACCACGATGACCATCCGCCTGAACCCGATCACCACACCCCGCCATCAGCTCCGCGCCGCAAAGGCGCAACGCAACCACGAAGCAGCACTTGCCGCCTTCCTCGGCAAGAAGGCGGAAATCGACGCGATGCTCACCCGCTTGGCAAGCCTCAGCGACAACCACTTCAACAGCCAGCCTGACGAGATCAACTGGGGCGACGTCGGCACCCTCGAGCATTACGCCCGCCTCCTCCAGCGCGTTACCGACAGCGCCTTTGGCGAAGGCGAATTCGCGGAGTAAACCTTACGCTCCTCGCCTTGGAGTGGCCCACTATCACTGTGGGCTTCAGCCGGTAGAAGGCCGCGCATCCCGCGCAGCATGCAAACCGGAGATCATCATGACCCAGATCCAGCTATCCGATGCCCAAACCACCATCCTGTCCACCGCCTGCGCCCGCGATGACGGGCTGGTTTTTCCCGTCACCGCTCCCTTCAAAGGCGGCGCTGTTGGTAACATCTGTAAAAGCCTGCTCAAACAAAGGCTCATTGAAGAAGTCGTCGCCGCCGATCACAACACCGTTTGGCGTCACGACGCGGATCGCGGCCCCATCACGCTACGTGCGACGCCGCAGGCGCAAGTCCTGCTTGGCATGACACAGGCGCCTGAGACGGCCGAGACAACTGCGCCACTCACATTGAGCCAACACCGTGCGAGCAAGCAGGACATGCTCATCGCGATGCTACGCGCTGACGGCGGTGCAACGATTGCCGAAATCACCACAGCTCTTGGATGGCAGCCGCATACCGCACGTGGCGTCATATCAGGTGTGCTCAAGAAAAAGCTCGGCCTCAAGATCACATCACAGGTCGAGGCGACCCGCGGCCGTATCTACAGCCTGCCAGACACCGAGGTACTGTCCAAAAGCACAACGGCCGCATGTCACGCAAAGGCTGCTAAGCATTGACGCCCACTCTGACACATCGAAACACACAATGTGTGACTTCTCGGTGACTCAGCCGCCTTTAAGCCTCTGCGTTTCTTGTAGAATCCAGCAGCATGCAGATGGTCTGCAGCGAGGATTCGCCTGTATGAAACCTCAACTGCTCGAAGCGGTGCGCCCTGCTCCGCTTTAACTGCCTCAGACTGGGCCAGCCTTGCGCTGGCCCCTTTTTTATGTGCCTGCTTTCAAGACAGCCGTAATTTGAGCACGCGTAATGCCAAATTGCCGTGACAACGCCGCAGGCTTCACACCTGCTTGGATGGATGATCGGATCAAGCCAATCTGTGATCGGGTCAACTGTGACAGGATCGGATATGGCACGCTTTTACTTTGCGGCTTGGTTTTCTCCTTAGAGGCAGTAAGACCGCGTCTGTCCAACTCGGTCGCCAATGCCTCTTCAAGTCGCAAAATGTCATGCTCAGATAAGTGCTGTAGCGATACCGCAAGATTTTGCGGCAGCACCGTTTTTGGCACCTCGCCTCCATCGGAGGACCGTTGCGTGTTAGGTTCCTTTTGACGACTCATACGTAGATGTATCGCGCCCAGACAATCTTTTGCCAAGACGCTCAAACAGGCGTCGCAGCAGATATCCCCGAGCCAAAGATACGCCGACAAAAGCCAAGCCGATCGTCAAATGATCACTCCAGCCCGCGTCGATGCCAAACCATGGGAACACAGCTATCTGGGTGGCAATCGCGAGCAGATAGCCAACAACAACATTTGTGGTAGCTTCAACCAACGACATGAAGCGCGACTGCTTCATGCGGCCTCACGTTCGGTCTTCAGCGTGTTGAAAGTCTTATCGCTGCCATCCAGCGTCGCGTCTTTCCCTGTGAACGCCTGCCACCGCTCGACCGCAACATCGACATAGGCCGGGTTCAACTCAATTCCGTAGCAGACCCGCCCCGTGGTCTCTGCCGCGATCAACGTCGTGCCTGATCCCATGAATGGCTCATACACCGCCTGGCCTGGGCTGGAATTGTTCAGAATGGGGCGGCGCATGCATTCGACCGGTTTCTGCGTCCCGTGGACCGTCTTGGTATCCTGATCCTTGCTCGCGATTTGCCACAGCGTTGTCTGCTTGCGATCGCCGGCCCAGTGGCCCTTCCCGGTCTTTTTGACTGCGTACCACGCCGGTTCGTGCTGCCAATGATAATCGCCTCGGCTGAGCACCAGCCGTTCCTTGGCCCAGATTATCTGCGAGCGGATGTTGAAGCCCGCCACCTCAAGGCTTCCCGCAACAGTTGCTGCATGTAATGCGCCGTGCCAGACATAGGCGACATCGCCTGGGAACAGCGCCCAGGCCTCGCGCCAGTCGGCGCGGTCATCGTTCAGCACCTTGCCAGTGCGTTTGGTTTTGGCGGCACCCGTTTGGTTGCGCCAGCTTGGGTCGTATTCCACACCGTACGGAGGATCAGTCACCATCAGCAGCGGTTTTACCGTGCCGAGTAGGCGTTCGATATCGGTGGCGACCGTGCTATCACCACAGAGGAGCCGGTGGTTGCCGAGGATCCAGAGATCACCAGGTCGGCTGATCGGGTCCTCAGGCGTCTCGGGAATGTCATCCTCACCCTCCTGCGGGCCAGTGCCGTCCTCGAGGCTGCTCATCAGCGCGTTCAGCTCGTCATCCGTGAAGCCTGTCAGTCCGAGATTAAAATCCGCCTCCAGCAAATCCGC
>NZ_DASYOK010000383.1:0-1747 GCF_036007805.1 Yoonia sp. | reverse complement strand
TTGCGGTGAATGCGCTGGGCCATGCCAACCCTGCTCTGGTCGCGGCGCTGACAGAACAGGCACAGGCGCTGTGGCATGTCTCGAACCTGTATAATATTCCCGCACAGCAACAGCTGGCCGATGCGCTGGTGGCGCAGACCTTTGCCGATACGGTGTTTTTCACCAATTCCGGCACCGAAGCCTGCGAACTGGCCGTCAAAATGGCCCGCAAATACTGGTACGACAAAGGCCAGTCCGAGCGGACCGAGATCATCACCTTTTCGGGTTCATTTCATGGCCGCTCCAGTGCTGGGATTGCGGCTGCGGGATCCGAGAAGATGACAAAGGGCTTTGGCCCGTTGTTGCCCGGTTTCACCCATCTGGAATTTGGTGACCACGATGCCTTGCAAGCCGCCGTTTCGGACAAAATCGCAGCGATCCTTGTCGAGCCTGTGCAGGGCGAAGGCGGTATCCGGCCCTTGCCCGATGTCTGCCTGAAGGGGCTGCGCGATCTGTGCGACCAACACGGTATCCTGATGATCCTTGACGAAGTGCAGTGCGGCATGGGCCGGACAGGTAAGCTTTTTGCCCATGAATGGGCGGGGATCACCCCTGATATCATGATGGTCGCCAAGGGGATCGGCGGGGGTTTCCCGCTGGGCGCTGTGCTGGCCACGGAAAACGCGGCCTCTGGCATGACGGCAGGCACGCATGGGTCCACCTATGGCGGCAACCCTCTGGCCTGTGCTGTGGGCGCCAAAGTGATGGAGATCATCGGTGACGATGCGTTTCTGGCCGAGGTCAACCGCAAGGCGGGCATGATGCGCCAAAAGCTCGAAGGGCTGGTGGCGGCACATCCCGATGTGTTTGAAGCGGTGCGCGGATCGGGCCTGATGCTGGGCCTGAAATGCAAGGCCGTAAACAGCGATGTCGTCACGGCAGGTTTTGCCCAAGGCGTACTGACGGTGCCTGCAGCGGACAATGTCGTGCGTCTTCTGCCCGCGCTGAATATCACCGACGACGATATCGCGCTGGCGATGGACAAACTTGATGCCGCGGCATCCCATGTAAAGGAGGCCAATGCGTAATTACACGTTCCGCCCCCTGACCGAGGCAGACCTGCCTTTGATGCGCCGCTGGTTACAGACGGCGCACGTCAAAGTCTGGTGGCCCGATGCGGACAAGCAAATTGCGCTGATGGAAAAAGACATGGACAGTGCCGCGATCGACATGCGGGTGGTGAGCCTGATCAACCACCCCTTTGCCTATATCCACGATCATGACGCCCGCGCCTTTGCGATGCCGCAATATGCGGACCTGCCTTTTGGCGCGCGGGTCATGGCCACCTTCGTGGGCGACAGCGATTTCATGGGGTTGGGCCATTCGGTCGGCTATATTGATGCCCATGTGCGCAACCTGCGCCTGAAGTACCCGATGGTCGCCGTCGGCCCCGGCACAACCGACACCCACGCCCTGTCGATCTACAGACAGGCGGGCTTTATGAAACGACGACTGGCCACGACAGGCGAAGGGCGCCTTGTCCAGGTCATGACCCATCTCTGAACTGACTGGTCGGAAACGGCCCAACAAAAGCGAAACCCATGACCCATTTTCTTGATATCCATACGACCCCCACCGATGCGCTGCGCAACATCATCGACAATGCCAAAGCGATGAAAACCGCCCGCGCCGGTCTGCCCAAAGGCACGCCGGACGCCGAACAGCCGCTCGCGGGGCATATGGTGGCGCTGATCTTTGAAAAGCCCTC
>NZ_DASYOK010000382.1:0-5179 GCF_036007805.1 Yoonia sp. | reverse complement strand
CCGGCTTCGTCATCATCCGCGATAACAAGGCAGGAGTTTTCAAGCTCGGCAGGGTCAACGGGCGCGCCATGCTCGGAGAGTTTGGCGTGATAGAGGCGGGTCGCGAAGAGTGATTTGATTTCAGTCATACAGGTGTCTTAGCGCAGGCGGTGTGGTAGTGCGAGTACTGAAACAGATCTAGCGCAGTCCCGGACTTGATCCGGGACCTCCAACTAAGCCGCCAACAGGCGGTCGCGGATCAAGTCCGGGACTGCGGCGTGACAGGTGGCGCAACTCTTTGCCAACAAGGGGTTGCTTTATATGCGGATGGGGTCTAAACGGCGCACTTCTACCCCCACTCCATCGGGAATCGGGTGACGTCTCAGACGGCCCGCCGATGATGTTGAAAAAGGAATATGGCATGAACGCCAATGAACTGCGGGCCAAGACGCCCGATCAGCTCCGTGAAGAGCTGGTGAACCTGAAAAAAGAGTCCTTCAATCTGCGTTTTCAGCAGGCCACTGGTCAGTTGGAAAACACAGCAGGCATCCGTGCTGCCCGCCGCAACGCTGCCAAGGTCAAAACAATTCTGAACGAAAAGGCCGCTGCTGCGGCATCGGAGGCTTAATCCATGCCTAAGCGTATCCTGCAAGGGGTTGTGACAAGCAACCAGAACGCCCAGACCGTCACTGTATCGGTCGAGCGCCGTTTCAAGCACCCGCTGCTTCAGAAAACTGTTCGTAAGTCCAAGAAGTACCGGGCACACGACGAGCAAAACGCTTTCAACGTTGGTGATACTGTCCGTATCCAGGAATGTGCGCCGAAATCGAAAACCAAACGCTGGGAGGTTATTGCTTCTTAAGCAATAGCACCCGGTTCAAACGAAACCCTGGGCCCCCGGACGGAAATCGGGACTTGCTCATAGGTCGGAAAAGGAAACCAAATGATCCAGATGCAGACCAATCTGGATGTTGCTGACAACAGCGGCGCTCGCCGTGTTCAGTGCATCAAGGTTCTGGGTGGTTCTCACCGTCGTTACGCCAGTGTTGGAGACATCATTGTTGTTTCGGTGAAAGAGGCCATTCCACGCGGTCGCGTAAAGAAAGGTGACGTCCGTAAGGCCGTCGTCGTACGCACCGCCAAAGAAGTACGCCGCGACGATGGCACAGCCATCCGTTTTGACAGCAACGCTGCTGTCATCCTCAACAACAACAACGAGCCGATCGGTACACGTATCTTTGGCCCGGTTGTTCGTGAGCTGCGCGCAAAGAACTTCATGAAAATCATCTCACTCGCTCCGGAGGTGCTGTAACCATGGCTGCGAAACTCCGTAAAGGTGACGAAGTGATCGTCCTTGCCGGTAAGGACAAGGGCAAGAAGGGCACTATCAGCTCTGTTGACCCCAAGTCGGGTAAAGCTGTTGTTGATGGCGTCAACATTGCCGTGCGTCACCAGAAGCAAACGCAAGCGACACAGGGTGGCCGCACGCCAAAGGCGATGCCGATCCAGCTGTCCAACCTCGCGATCGTTGACAAGAATGGCAAAGCAACCCGTGTCGGCTTCCGTATGGATGGCGACAACAAGGTGCGTTTCGCCAAGACAACAGGGGATGTGATCTGATGCTTGATACTGCAAACTATACCCCCCGTTTGAAGGACCTCTACAAGGCCACCATCCGTGGTGCCCTGAAAGAAGAGTTCGGTTACAAGAACGAGATGCAGATCCCGAAGCTGGACAAGATTGTCCTGAACATCGGCTGCGGTGCAGAAGCTGTCCGTGACAGCAAGAAAGCAAAAACCGCGCAGGAAGATCTGACAACCATCGCCGGCCAGAAGGCCATGACAACACACGCCAAGAAATCCATCGCCGGTTTCCGCGTTCGTGAAGACATGCCGCTTGGTGCAAAGGTAACTTTGCGCGGCGACCGTATGTACGAATTCCTTGATCGTCTGATCACTGTTGCAATGCCACGTATCCGCGACTTCCGCGGCGTATCCGGCAAATCCTTCGACGGCCGCGGCAACTATGCCACCGGCATCAAAGAGCACCTGATCTTCCCGGAAATCAACTTCGACAAGATCGATGAGAACTGGGGCATGGACATCGTGATCTGCACAACAGCGAACACTGACGCTGAAGCAAAGGCACTGTTGAAGCACTTCAACATGCCGTTCAACAGCTAAGCGCCAGGGAGATTTAGAGATGGCTAAGAAATCCATGATCGCACGCGAAGTGAAGCGTGAAAAGCTGGTCAAGCAGTATGCCGAAAAGCGTGCCGCCTTGAAGGCAATCATCAACAACAAAGAGATCGCTGTAGAAGAGCGGTTCAAGGCAACTCTTGAACTTGCAAAACTGCCACGGAACTCTTCTGCAACGCGTTTGCACAACCGTTGCCAGCTGACCGGGCGTCCACACGCCTATTACCGCAAACTCAAGATCAGCCGGATCGCGCTGCGGGACCTTGGTTCCAATGGCGAAATCCCCGGTATGGTCAAGTCTAGCTGGTAAGGAGCACATATTATGAATGATCCTATCGGTGATATGCTCACACGTATCCGCAACGGCCAGATGCGCGGCAAAGCGTCGGTGGAAACACCTGCGTCCAAACTGCGTGGTTGGGTGTTGGATGTGCTTTCCGACGAAGGCTACATCCGCGGTTACGAGAAGAAGGATGGCAAAGATGGCCACCCTGCTTTCAGCATCGAATTGAAGTATTACGAGGGTGACCCTGTCATTCGCGAAGTGAAGCGGGTTTCCAAGCCTGGCCGTCGCGTTTACCTGGGCGCCAATGACATCCCATCCGTCCGTCAGGGCCTGGGTGTGTCGATTGTCTCCACCTCACAAGGTGTGATGTCGGATGCCAAAGCACGGGCGGCCAATATTGGCGGCGAAGTGCTCTGCACTGTATTCTAAGGGGATATCATGTCTCGTATTGGTAAAAAACCGGTTGAGCTGCCCGCAGGCGTCACTGCCTCTGTGTCAGGTCAGACCGTTGAGATGAAAGGCCCCAAAGGGACCCGGACTTTCAAGGCGACAGACGATGTCACCATCACAGTTGATGGCAACGTTGTGACTGTAGAACCACGCGGCAAATCCAAGCGCGCACGCCAGCAGTGGGGCATGAGCCGCACAATGGTTGCAAACTTGGCCACCGGCGTTTCCGAAGGCTTCAAGAAAGAGCTTGAGCTGTCGGGTGTTGGTTACCGTGCACAGATGCAGGGCAATGTCCTGAACCTGTCATTGGGCTACAGCCATGATGTTAAGTTTGAGGTGCCTGAGGGCGTCACAGTGACATCTGCAAAGCCAACTGAGATTCTTGTCGAAGGTATCGACGAGCAGCAGGTTGGTCAGGTTGCGGCGAATATTCGTGCTTGGCGTAAGCCCGAGCCCTACAAGGGCAAAGGGATTAAGTACAAAGGCGAATATATCTTCCGCAAAGAAGGTAAGAAGAAGTAAGGAACGCGATTATGGCAAACAGCAAGAGACAACTGTTTCTGAAGCGCCGCATGCGCGTTCGGAACAAACTTCGCAGCGTCACAGCCAACCAAGGCCGTGCACGTCTTTCGGTACACCGCTCGAACAAAAACATCAGCGCCCAGCTGATCGACGACGTCAACGGCGTAACACTCGCCGCGGCATCGTCGCTCGAAAAGGGCCTTGGTGTAGTTGGCAAGAACAACATCGAAGCCGCTGCAAAAGTGGGCGCTGCAATTGCAGAGCGCGCGAAGAAGGCTGGCGTTGAAGTTGCATACTTCGACCGTGGCGGTTTCCTCTTTCACGGCAAGATCAAGGCTTTGGCCGAGGCAGCCCGTGAGGGTGGTCTGAAGATCTAAAGGTGGGGGTGGGTTTTACCCACCCTTCCGACCCCCTGTAGGGTGGGTGCAACCCACGCTCGATGATCCGGCGCCTTTGGCGACCCGCGATTGGACAACGCCCCAAGGGCAAAAAAACAAAGGACGCCATCAATGGCAGAACGTGAAAACCGCGGCCGTGGCCGCAACCGTGAAGAGCAGGCCCCAGAGTTTGCAGACCGTCTGGTCGCAATCAACCGGGTCTCGAAAACAGTTAAAGGCGGTAAGCGCTTTGGCTTCGCAGCACTCGTTGTTGTTGGCGACCAAAAAGGCCGTGTCGGCTTTGGCAAAGGGAAAGCCAAGGAAGTTCCTGAGGCGATCCGCAAAGCCACAGAGCAAGCCAAGCGCCAGATGATCCGCGTTGCACTGCGCGATGGCCGGACGCTGCACCACGACATCGAGGGCCGTCACGGCGCTGGTAAAGTTGTGATGCGCACAGCCCCAGTGGGTACCGGTATCATCGCCGGTGGTCCAATGCGTGCCGTGTTCGAAATGCTTGGTGTGCAGGATGTTGTATCCAAGTCGATCGGTTCGCAGAACCCGTACAACATGATCCGCGCCACCATGAACGGCCTGTCCAAAGAGCAATCCCCGCGCAACGTCGCCCAGCGTCGTGGCAAGAAGGTTGCTGATATTCTGCCCAAGCGTGACGAAGCCCCAGCGGCTGAAGCACCTGCTGAAGCTGACGCGTAAGGAGAACTGACAGATGGCTAAAACAATCGTCGTCAAGCAGATCGGCTCCCCGATCCGCCGCCCCGAAAAACAGCGTGCGACGCTGATCGGTCTGGGCCTGAACAAAATGAACCGTACGCGCGAACTGGAAGATACCCCTTCCGTGCGCGGTATGGTGAACAGCATTCCGCACCTCGTCGAGATCATCGAAGAGCGCGGATAAGCCTTAGGGTAGTGTCGGGGCAGGCCCCGACCTACGGTGCTGACAGATTGAAGCCCTCGGGAAACCGGGGGCTTTTTGTTTGGGCAGAATGAAAACTTTGACATGCAAATGCTGCATGGCGGCATTTCAGATGCTGCAGTTGCACAATGACCTGTGTCGTCCTAGCTATTCATCAAGGAACATCGCCGTCGCGGTGTCGCAACACGCAATTGAAAGGACGAAAGTCATGTCTATTACGACCAACACATTCGCCCCCGCCCAAATCGGTGCACGCATATCCGCCCGCATCTCTGCCCAACTGGCAGCTTTGAAAGAGGCGCGCGCACAGAAGGCAGTTTACTACAAAGTCAGAACCCAGTTGAGCCGCATGTCAGACCGCGAGTTGGCCGATATCGGTACGAACCGTCTGCTGATCGACGACGTTGCCCGCGAAGCGGCCTTTGGCAAAGCGGAA
>NZ_DASYOK010000381.1:0-4443 GCF_036007805.1 Yoonia sp. | reverse complement strand
GCAGGCCGCAGACGGCGCAGGCCGCGTTGATTGCCGCTTGACGGGACGCGGGCGCGCAATTACGGCTAATCTATCCTCGCGGGTATGGTGAAAAGGTATCACGAAAGCTTCCCAAGCTTCAGTTACGGGTTCGATTCCCGTTACCCGCTCCAAGCAAGTATAGTAACATATTCATCTGAATTTTTTGCTTTACTCTATTTGCTTTTGAGGAACCCCAATCGACTACTTTGACCAATTCGTTCTAAATCAAGATGGTAGAAGAAGTTTCGGCCGCTATTTGCATTGCTTGCGTACCGCGCCGGCCAAATTTTCAAACCTTAATGTTGGGAGTAATGAGATGTTGAAGAAGCGGATCACAATAATTTCTTTTGGTCTTGCGATGCTAGCAGCTTGTGCATCAGATACGGGTGTAGTCCCTGTGGGGCAAGAGCAGTTTATTATTGAAAAACAGCAGGCAACAGGCTTTCCAGGCCTCGGAAACCTACGGGCTGAAGTCTATGTCGAGGCTAATGAATTTTGTGCAATGCAGGGGGGCAGCCTTGAAACGGTGCGCTTCGAGCAAACGGATCCGCCATATATTTTAGGAAACTACCCACGCGTTTCTCTTACTTTTAGCTGCAACTAGTCTTGAATAGGGCACCATATTCAAACTGATCCATTGCCAAATTTCCCTTCTGCATTACTCTACGGCAATTGCGAAGCCAGCCAGAGAATCTGATGCGCGGCCAGCGTTACGCCTGTGCGTACATGATATGATTCCCCTGTGATCAGATCGGTCATGCGCGGGGGCATATCGAGGAACTGGTCGGCGAGAATCTCTTGGCCATCTTCCGCGAAATTCACCAGCACGCAAATCTCCTGACCGCCACCGCTGCGCACGTATCCCAGCACATGGGGGTTATCCGTCGGGAAAGGTCTGATCGCGTTGCCCGCCAGACCGGGTGCGGCGCGGCGCGCGTCGATCAGTTGTTTCATGCGCGCAAATATCTTGCCTGCATCAGTGTCTTGATCAAACCGCTGCGCATAGAGCGCATCAGGCCGCAGGGGCCGTCCGACCCAGCGCTGATCCTTGGCTTGGCCGGGGTTCTGCTTGTAGGCATCGTCATTCAGCTGGCCGACCTCATCCCCCAAGGACAACAGCGGAATACCCCCTGCCGAGAACGCGATGCCGTAAAGCAGGATCATCCGGTCGATACCGCCAGCGTCCCTTGCCTCGACGCCAGTTAGTGAGGCGGTCGTACCGCAGACACGGCAATCACCGGTCTTGGGGTTGTACTGGAACGGCACACCCCGCGCGAAACTGCCTTCGAACTGGTTTGTGTAAAAACTGTTGAGGAAGCGCCGATGATCGAAACCAAGAATATCCAGCTCGGCGGCATCCTCATCTGCAAAGGTCCAGCCGATGTCGTCATGGCTGCGCACATAGTTCACCCATGCGCAGTCTGCGTTGATCGGCTGGCGGCGGGTGATGGCCTGATCAATCAGTTCCACTTTGCGTGTGGCCAACGCCTCCCAACTCAGCGCCATCAGAAGAGGGTTGTAGGAAATCGGACATTCCTCGGGGTCGATATATGAGACGACCTCGTCGGGGTGCACAATCGCCTCGGATTTGAACAAAAGCGACGGCGCCGCGATGCGGCACACAGCGTTGAATGCGCGCAAAAGCAGATGCGCTTCGGGCTGGCTCTCGCAGGTGGTGCCCAGCCGTTTCCAGATAAAGGCCACAGCATCCATGCGGATCAAATCAACACCCTGATTGGCCAAAGCCAGCATTTCCCCCGCCATGGCGCAGAAGACGGCGGGATTGGAATAGTTCAGGTCCCACTGGAAGGAATGGAAGGTGGACCAGATCCAGCGTCCATCCTCCATTTGTATAAAGGCACCGGGGTGGTCGTCCGGAAAGACCTCGCGCACGGTACGCTCAAAGGCGTCGGGCATCCGGCGGTCGTTGAAAATCCAGTAGTAATCGGAATATTCCGGATCACCCGCAGCCGCCTTTTCCGCCCATTCATGTTCGTTCGATGTGTGGTTGAAAACAAAGTCCACAACCAGTGATATCCCAGCCTCGCGCAGATCTTTGGCCAGCGTGCGCAGGTCGGCCATTGTCCCCAGATCGGCGCGCACCTCGCGGTAGCTCGACACCGCATAGCCACCGTCGGAATTTTCCTTGGGGCAATCGAAAAGCGGCATCAGGTGCAGATATGTGATCCCGAGTTCCTGGAAATAAGGTACATGCTCTTTCAGACCGGCCAGATTGCCTGCATAGCGATCAACATAGCAAAATGCACCCAGCATCTGGTTTGACTGGAACCAATCAGGGGTCGCCTCGCGCGCGGCGTCCAGTGCCTTGAGATCATCCGCACGGTCCCGCCATGATGTCTGCGCCAGCACGATCAGTTGTGCCAATTGATCAAGGCAGCTTTCATGGGCGCCATAGAGCGTGGCGAAAAGATCAAAAAGCTGCGGAAAATGCGCCTCGAACCGCGCGTGAAAGGCACGCCCGTCGTCATCGTCGCGGGACAGGCCCGCGTCTTCCAAAGCAGCCAGAACATAGCTTTTTGCAGCTTTGCGTTGTTGCGTCGTCGAGAGCATTATAGCGCACCAATAATTAAGGTCGGACCCGTCCGACTTTCACGAGAATACAGCGCAATATCAAGGGACTTTACGTATCCTCAATCTTGGCAGCCTAGAGCAGAAACATCCCTGAAAGTCCCGCCACGCCGATCGAAAAACTCAGCGGAAGAACAGCATTTGCCATCAGGTGCCATTTGCTGTTTTCAGAGCCGAAAATCTTGCGCAACTGGACAAAAAAGAACGTGCTGACAAAGAAAACCACCAAGAAGATCAGCGCCGCGTAGCCCGCTTTCGACACCGGCACAAAGAGCGCGACACCTGTCATCAGCTTCACTGCGCCCGCCCCTGATCCACCGATTGCAAACATGACGATCCCGAACAGGAACACACCTGCCGCCAATGCCACCTGCCAGTACAGCGGTGTCCGGTCCTCGACCATAAACAGAAGCACTGCGAAGAGAACAAAGGGCAAGACCGTGAGCCAGTTCGGGATACGTCCCGTTCTGATTTCCAGCAACATCGCAACAACGATAATAGCCGCGACAGCGAAGGGGATCATTTCAACGATCATGTGGTGGTCCTTTGTGAGATGTCGCGCTGCTTATGCCAAAGCCCGCGCCCTAAGACACCCCATGCATCTGCAGAAATTCAACAAGTGCGGCAGTTGAGCCATCCTTGCCCGCCGCACTCTCTTTGCCTTCCACAACAGGTTGCAGGGCTGTGGCAAGTTCCTTGCCCAGTTCCACACCCCATTGATCGAAGGAATTGATGCCAAGCACGACGCCCTCGACAAATACACGGTGCTCATAAAGCGCAACGATCTGGCCCAGCACCTCGGGTGTCAGTTGCGGATAGGCGATGGTCACCGAGGGGCGATTACCCTTGAACACGCGGTGGCGGGCTTGGCGCTCCAGCTCTGCACCCTCGAATTTATCCGCCACCTTTGCGCGCGCCTCGTCCAATGAGCGCCCGCGCATCAGCGCCTCTGATTGGGCCAGACAATTGGCCACCAGAAGCTGGTGTTGGTGGTGCAGATCATCCTCATGTCCGCGCGCCGCCACGAGGAATTCACAAGGAATCACGCGGGTGCCCTGATGGATCAACTGGTAGAAAGCATGCTGGCCATTCGTGCCCGGCTCACCCCAGACCACGGGGCCACTGTCGATGGTCAGATCGGCACCGTCCATGCTGACGCCCTTGCCGTTACTTTCCATCTCGAGCTGCTGCAAATAGGCGGGCAGACGCGCCAGAAGGTTATCATAAGGCAGCACAGCACGCGTGGCATGGCCGCAAAACTGATTGTGCCAGATACCCACCAGCGCCAGCATCGCTGGCAGGTTTTCCTGCCAAGGGGCGGCCTGGAAATGGCGGTCCATGGATTGCGCACCGCGCAGGAAGGCACGGAATGCGTCAGGGCCAATCGCGATCATTAAAGAGAGACCAATCGGCCCCCACATGGAATACCGCCCGCCGACCCAGTCTTCGAAGCCGAACGCGCGCGCGGGATCAATACCAAAGGCCGCTGTTTTGTCGGCGGCCGTCGAAAGGGCCGCAAACTGTGCGCCTGTATCTGAAACGGTTTGGCCCATCCACGCTTGCGCCGTCCGCGCGTTGGTCATGGTTTCAATCGTGGTAAAGGTTTTCGAGGCTACAATTACCAAGGTTGTCGCCGGATCACAGCCGCGCAGCACGCCTGCAATATCCGCAGGGTCCACGTTGCTGACAAAATGGCAGCGCGGACCGTCGTGATAGGGCGCCAGCGCCTGTGCCGCCATCGCAGGCCCCAGATCGGACCCGCCAATGCCGATGTTGATCACATCGGTAATCTTGCCGCCCTGCCCTGTGAAACCGCCACTGCGCACATCACGC
>NZ_DASYOK010000380.1:0-2989 GCF_036007805.1 Yoonia sp. | reverse complement strand
GACGCGGATCAGGCCCGGTTTGCAGACAATGGCGCAGCGGCGGATGCCGTCGCCGCCGATGTATTCTTCAAGTCGCGCAATGGGTTGACGGCAGAGGATCACGCCTTTGATGACCCAGAAGATCGAACCGTCATTCAGGATCTCATCGCCCCGTTTCGGCCACATGCGGGTGATGTGGCGTGGCAGCCCGTCTTGGGTCTGCGCACGCGCCGTTGCCTGCCATGCAGCTAGATCGGCGACCGTTTCGGTGCCGACAGAGAGCTTCAGGATGTGGACGGTTTTCGACATCAATCCCCCCCCGGGATAAGTGATAGGTAACGTGGATAGGCTGCACGGCAAGGCTTGGCTGGAAAAAGGTTTATGTGGTGGCCTATTGGAGATCAACCACTATATGTGGTATTGTCGAGCTGCGGCAATTTTGATCTGCTTTAGCCATTCCCAACCCAACACCCAGCACGTAAGATGCAAGCCTTGCCTGTACCGATGAGGAGATTCCCCGCCATGACCGCGTTTTCCGCCCCTATCGCTGAACAAATCTGGGACATGAAGTACCGGTTCAAGGATGCGGGTGGCACGCCGATCGACGAAACGGTCGAAGATACATGGCGGCGCATCGCGGGTGCCTTGGCTGCAGTGGAGGATGATCCCAAAGAGTGGGAAGGCAAATTCTACGATGCTCTTTCAGATTTCAAATATCTGCCTGCGGGCCGGATCACGGCGGGGGCTGGCACGGCGCGGTCGGTGACCCTGTTCAACTGTTTTGTCATGGGCACGGTCCCTGACAGCATGGGGGGCATCTTTGACATGCTCAAGGAGGCGGCGCTGACCATGCAGCAGGGCGGCGGGATCGGCTATGATTTTTCGACGATCCGCCCCAAGGGTGCCAGCGTCATGGGGGTTGCGGCAGATGCTTCTGGGCCGTTGTCGTTCATGGATGTCTGGGACGCGATGTGCCGCACGATCATGTCGGCCGGTTCGCGCCGCGGCGCGATGATGGCGACAATGCGGTGTGATCACCCTGATGTAGAAGATTTCATTACGGCGAAGTCTGATCCTGCGCGTTTGCGGATGTTCAATATGTCCGTGCTGATCACAGATCCCTTCATGGATGCGGTGAAAACAGACGGGCCGTGGGATCTGGTCTTTGGTGGGCAGGTCTACCGCACTGTGCGGGCGCGTGATTTGTGGGATGCGATCATGCGCTCGACCTATGATTACGCTGAACCAGGTGTGATCTTTATCGACCGGATCAACCAGATGAATAACCTCAGCTATTGCGAGACGATTGCTGCGACCAACCCCTGCGGTGAGCAACCCTTGCCACCCTATGGTGCATGTTTGCTTGGCTCGATCAATATGGCACGTCTGGTCAGCGACCCGTTTGAAAATGCGGCCGCTTTGGATGAGGATGCTCTGACCGATCTTGTCGCGACAGCGGTGCGGATGATGGACAACGTTGTGGATGCTTCGCGGTTCCCGCTTGAGGCACAGCAGGCCGAGGCCAAGGCCAAGCGCCGCATCGGTCTGGGTGTCACGGGTCTGGCCGATGCGCTTTTGATGGTGGGCCTGCGCTATGGGTCCGAAGAGGCTGCGGCGCAAACCGATAAATGGATGCATCAGATCGCGCGGGCGGCTTATCTGGCCTCTGTGGAGCTTGCCAAAGAGAAGGGGTCTTTCCCGCTTTTCGACGCAGAGAAATTTCTGGCCAGTGGCGCAATGCAGCACATGGATGAGGACGTAAAAGATGCAATTCGTCAAAATGGCATAAGAAATGCACTTTTGACGTCTATCGCGCCTACAGGCACGATCAGCCTTTATGCAGGGAACGTGTCGTCCGGCATCGAGCCTGTGTTCGCTTATGCCTACACGCGCAAGGTTCTCCAAAAAAATGGTTCGCGCACCGAAGAAGAGGTCGTAGATTACGCAGTTCAGTTGTGGCGTGACCTGAAAGGTGATGCGCCTTTGCCCGATTACTTTGTGAATGCGCAAACACTCGCCCCGCTGGATCATGTGCGCATGCAGGCGGCGGCACAGAAGTGGATCGACAGTTCGATCTCCAAAACGATCAACTGTCCCGAGGATATCAGTTTTGATGACTTCAAAGAGGTCTACATGGCTGCATGGGATCAGGGCTGTAAGGGCTGTACAACATACCGTCCGAATGATGTGACCGGATCGGTCCTGTCGGTCTCGCAAGAGGCGTCGCCGTCCGAGGTTCCGGCGCAGGTCCGCCGTGAGGGCGAGGGCGCCGAGGTTGTTTACATGTCAGAGCCGCTGGACCGCCCGCAGGAGTTGGAAGGCGCGACCTACAAGCTGAAATGGCCCGATAGTGAGCATGCGATCTATATTACCGTGAATGATCTGGTGATTGCGGGCCATCGGCGGCCGTTCGAGGTGTTTATCAATTCCAAGAACATGGAACACTTTGCCTGGACAGTGGCACTCACGCGTATGATCTCGGCGGTTTTCCGGCGCGGTGGCGATGTGTCTTTCGTGGTTGAGGAACTCAAGGCCGTGTTTGATCCGCGTGGTGGCGCTTGGATGCAGGGTAAATATGTGCCGTCTATTCTGGCCGCGATTGGTGGCGTCATTGAAAAACACATGGTCGCTACCGGTTTCCTGGCAGGCGAGGGCATGGGCCTGAAAGCCGATCCGCAGGCGGATGTTGTCGCCATCAATGGTGGACCGCGCGGCAAGGCCTGTTCGTCTTGCGGCTCTTACGACCTGCGCATGGTTGAGGGCTGTATGACCTGCGGGTCTTGCGGGTATTCCAAGTGTGGCTAAAACGGGTTGCGCCGCAGTAACCACACAAAGAATACACCGCCGATCAGACCGGTGACGATCCCGATAGGGATGTCATCGGGGGCCATAACTGTGCGCGCAAAGATATCCGCCCACAGCAGAAAGATCGCACCGCAGATGGCAGAAACGGGCAGTACGCGGGTGTAATCGCCGCCGACAATCAGGCGTACGATATGGGGGATCATCA
>NZ_DASYOK010000379.1:0-12924 GCF_036007805.1 Yoonia sp. | reverse complement strand
CATCGCCTCGAAAACCCGGGCAAAGTACCGATGCGCCTGATAGAGGTGCAAACCGGAACCTACTTCGGCGAAGATGACATCGTCAGATACGACGATGACTATGGACGCGGTTGATGTCCTAGGGTCAGGACCCATAAGCGGACTTGATGCTAACACATTGCTATGATTCAGGACCCCCAAATATTTGGGGGTATGATGAGCAATTTGTATTGGCTGAGTGAGGAACAAATGGGACGGTTTAAACCGTACTTCCCCAAGAGCCGAGGCAAGTCGCGGGTCGACGACCGGCGCGTATTGAGCGGAATCATCTTCATGAATCGTAATGGTTGACGTTGGAGTGATGCCCCCGCGGAATATGGCCCATCCAAGACATTGTAGAACCGTTGGAAGCGATGGAATGACATGGGTGTGTTCGCGCGGATTATGAGGGGATTGGCGGCAGAGGCACCCGACAATAATACCACCTCAATTGATGCGACTTATCTCAAGGCGCACCGCACAGCCTCAAGCCTGGGGCTCAAAAAGGGGGCGTGGACGTCTGATCGGGCAGATCAAAGGTGGTATGAACACCAAGTTGCATGCTGTCACGGATATCACTGCGAACACGATGCCTTGATGCTGGACTAAATGGTGCTTGGCGCGATTGTTGTGAGGCATAGGAGGGTAATTGCAGCTTTTTTCATAGGACGAACGATGGCGGCATGCCCCTTAAAATGCAACGAGGTGCAGCGCGACGGTCTATAAAAAGTTGGACGATAGACGACTTGGTTGGGCGATAGGTCTGAATAGCTGTGGGTTGTGAGTACATGTGCATGCCAAAGGGGCAGCGGTAACACCGTCGCCAAGTGTTTATCTGATGTGGGGCTTTATGTGGGGTAAGTTTCGCCCCGTGCGTTAACCAATGCGATAAAATGTAATGATTTCAAGGCGCAATGGCGGAGACGAAGGGATTCGAACCCTCGAGACGGTTTCCCGCCTACTCCCTTAGCAGGGGAGCGCCTTCGACCACTCGGCCACGTCTCCGCCGTCGCGTCTAGCAGGAACAAACTGCCGATCACAAGTAGAATCTTGGATTTTGCGGGCTTTACGTCTTCGCTGTTCTGTCTGCTCATGTCGCAGCGGGGCGGACGTTGCGAAAAAGGACGAAGTGGATTAGAACAAATAGTGAACATTAAGAGGGATTCGGTGTGTCGTGTGTGACCCCACTTCGTTTACACAAAGGTTTGGCAGGGCAGGGGCCGCGTGCTGCGCCAATCGCCCATACCTTGTCAGAGGCTTTTCCGAACCACCCCGCAGACGCCAGTGCTGTGGGTTTTGCGCTGTCGCGGCTGCCGCGCGGTACAGCACCGGTCCTGTGGGTGCAGGATCGTTTGTCCCGCAAAGAGGCGGGGCGTCCTGCGCTGGCGGGAATGCGCGCGGATCGTCCGGTGATTATGGTCGATCTTTCGCGTGCCATGGACGTGTTGTGGGCGATGGAGGACGGGTTGCGCTGTCGCAGCCTTGGCGCTGTGATTGGCGAGATTTGGGGCGATCCGCCCTGTCTGGATTTTACCGCAACCAAGCGACTAGCCCTGCGCGCAGAGGCCGACGATGTGCCCTGCTGGTTGATCCGCAGGGCGGCCAGCCCCGATCTCAGCGCCGCGCGCGAACGTTGGCGAATTACCAGTATCCCCTCTGCCCCGCATCCGCACGATCCGCAGGCCCCCGGCGCGCCGCGCTGGGCGCTCGATCTGTTTCGGGCGCGCCATACCAGGCCCGGCCAATGGGTGGCCAGCTATGACCGCGCGACGGATCGTGTCGATCTCGCTGCCCCAGTTCGCGATCGAGCGGTGGATGCGCGTGATGGAACGGCAGGGGGACGCACCGCCGGATGATATCCCTGTGGTGCTGGCCCGCGAGGGACAGCATGGGCCGGTTATTCATGCCGCCAACCGGACCGCGCGGCTTGAAGGGATCACGCCGGGATCGCGGGTGGTCGATATGCGCGCGATCTGCCCCGAACTGCAGGTCGCATATGCCGATGAGGCGGGTGATCATGCCGCCCTTGACCGGCTGGCCCTTTGGGCGCGCCGGTGGTGCCCATGGACGGTGCGGGATGGCAATGACGGGCTTATTCTGGATACCACAGGGGCCGACCATCTTTGGGGAGGTGAGGCGGCCATGCTGGTCGAGATGGAAACGCAGTTATCCTTGCTGGGTCTGACCGCGCGGTTGGCGGTGGCGCCCACATGGGGGGCGGCCTGGGCGCTTGCGCGTTTCGGTCCGGTGCGCGCGATCTGTGGGGCGGATGAGATCTCTTTCAAACTGGGGGCCTTGCCGGTGGCTGGTTTGCGGCTTGATGCGCCGACGCTGCTTTTGCTGCGCCGCTTGGGGTTGAAAACCATTGGTGCTGTCATGGATGTCCCGCGCCTGTCCCTGACCCGCCGCTTTGTAAAGGCGGGGGTACAGGCCAACCCGCTGATACGGCTGGACCAGTTGATGGGCAAATTGGCTGAACCGGTTTCCAGCGTCGATGCCAAGCCTGTGATCCGCGCGCAGGCCCGCCTGGCCGAGCCGGTTTTTGACCCAACGCCCCATCTGCCGGACCTTTGCGCGGACCTCTGTGACCAGTTGAAACAGACCGGACAGGGGTGCCGCCGCCTGCATTTGACGGTCTATAGAACCGACGGCGACGTCAGTCATGTTGATGTCGCGACCTCTGCACCCACACGCGATCCTGCGCATTTGCATGGTCTGTTTCGGGATAAGCTGGAACGTATCAACCCCGGTTTCGGGTTTGACCTGATTACGCTGGCGGCGGGGGCGTTGGAGGAGATGCAGGACCGACAGACCCGTCTGGAGGGTGGGGCGGACGATGATCTGCGCCTGACGCAGTTGATTGACAGGTTGAGCGCGAAATTCGGCCCGCGTGCAGTGACCCGCCCCATTTTGCGCCAAAGCCACCTGCCCGAACGGGCCGAGGCGCAGATCGCAGCACTTGCAAACGCACCTGACGCGGGTGTGATTCTGACCAAAGAACGCCCCCTGCGCCTGCTTGATCATCCCGAAGAGGTGCGCGTGCTTTACGCCGTGCCCGAAGGCCCGCCTGCACAATTTGTCTGGCGCAGGCAAACCCATCGCGTGGCGCGCTATGCGGGGCCGGAACGGATCTCGCCCGAGTGGTGGAAGGACCGCCCCGGCACGCGGTTGCGTGACTATTTCAAGGTTGAGAACCAGACGGGTCTGCGGTTGTGGCTGTATCGCGAAGGCCTGCATGAGGACGGGCGCGGGGGGGATCCGCGCTGGTTTGTGCATGGGTTTTTCCCATGAACCTGTGGTGCATATTGTGGGCTTGGGATGCCTCTGGCGGGAATATTTTTGGCAAGATGATACGCCTGTCGGGGCAGGGGTGAACCATGCCTGAAAACGACCACCAACACCCCCGCCGCACATTGGACGGTGATGATTTTCCGCCAAACCCCCGGGCATCCTTTGTCGAACTGGGGGTGACGACCTGTTTTTCCTTCCTGCGCGGGGCCTCTGACGCGGTGGATCTGGCTGCAACCGCTTGGGCGCTGGGCTATGATGCCTTGGGCTGTGCGGATCTCAACACGATGGCCGGTGTTGTGCGCCTGCATACCGAAGCCACCAAGGCGAAGATTCGCCCTGTCATTGGGTGCCGCATCCAGTTGGTCAGTGGTGAGACCTTCCTTGCCTATCCCAGAGACCGTGCCGCCTATGGGCGGCTGTGTACGCTACTGTCCAAGGGTAAAATGCACGGGGTTGATGGCGCATGGCAGGACAAAGGTGTTTGCGATATCACGTTGGACGATCTGGCCAAACAGAGCGCAGGGGTGCAGTTGATCGCGCTGCCCGGTGAAAATATCGACCATTTCAGTGCCGGTTTGCGGCGGCAGATCCGTGCACTGCCAACACTCAAACATATCGCGGCGAGCTATCTTTATCGCGGTGATGATCGCGCGCGGATCAATCAGCTTGACGCTCTGGCGCGTGCCAACGGGCTCTCTATTCTGGCCACGAATGACGTGCATTACCACGCCCCTGACAGGCGCCCTTTGCAGGATGTCATGACCTGCATCCTGCATAAAACCACGATCCACAAAGCGGGGTTTCTGCTGGATGCCAACGCCGAACGACACCTCAAATCGCCAGCACAGATGGCGCGGCTCTTTGCTGAATGGCCCCATGCGATCGCGGCAACACGCAAAGTGGCGGATGCGTGCAATTTCAACCTGACCGAACTGGCCTATGAGTACCCGCGCGAGACGGTGCCGGATGGGTCTACTGCGCAAGAACACCTTGAAGCGCTGACATGGAAAGGGGCCGCCACCCGCTATCCCGACGGTGTCCCGCCCGAGATTACGGCAGTCCTGCGCAAAGAACTGGCCCTGATTGCCAAGCTTGATATCGCTCAGTATTTCCTGACCATCGAACAGATTGTTGATTTCGCGCGCCACCAGACCACGCCGGAAATCCTGTGTCAGGGCAGGGGCTCTGCGGCCAATTCCGCCGTTTGCTATGTGCTGGGGATCACCTCTGTTGACCCCAACAAGAACGACCTGCTGTTTGAGCGGTTTATCAGCGAAGAGCGTCGCGAACCCCCTGATATTGACGTGGATTTCGAACATGAACGCCGTGAAGAGGTGATCCAGCATATCTACCAGAAATACGGGCGCCACCGTGCCGCCCTATGTGCGACCGTGATCCACTACCGGCCCCGCATGGCGGTGCGCGAGGTGGGCAAGGTCATGGGGCTGTCCGAGGATATCACAACCGCATTGGCCAAAACCATCTGGGGATCATGGGGGCGCGAAGTGGGCGCGCGCGAGGCGGCCGAGGCAGGAATCGACCTGCGCGATCCGCTGATGGCGCGTACCATCAAACTGGCCGACCAGATGATCGGCATGCCGCGGCATCTGGGGCAGCATGTGGGGGGCTTT
This sequence comes from Yoonia sp., assembly GCF_036007805.1. Classification (GTDB taxonomy): domain Bacteria; phylum Pseudomonadota; class Alphaproteobacteria; order Rhodobacterales; family Rhodobacteraceae; genus Yoonia. Next base: position 7,984 of record NZ_DASYOK010000379.1, on the reverse strand, counting down.
GTCCTGACCGAAAAGCCGCTGGTGGAAACTGTGCCCATCGGCAATGGCGCGATGCCCGATCGCAGTTTTATCGAATGGGACAAGGATGACATCGACGCGTTGCGCATCCTCAAGGTTGATGTGTTGGCGCTGGGCATGTTGACATGTATCCGCAAGGCCTTTGATCTGATTGATGCCCATTACGGCAAACGCTTCACCCTTGCCACTGTCCCGCAAGAGGACCCTGCGGTTTATGATATGCTGTGTCGCGGGGACAGTCTGGGCACCTTTCAGGTGGAAAGTCGCGCACAGATGAACATGCTGCCGCGCCTGAAACCGCGTGAATTCTACGATCTGGTCATCCAGGTCGCCATTGTGCGGCCCGGGCCCATTCAGGGGGACATGGTCCATCCCTACCTGCGTCGCCGCAGTGGCAAGGAACCGCCGGAATACCCATCCCCCGGTCGGGGGCATGACCCTGATGAGCTGCGTAAAGTGCTCGGTCGCACCCTTGGTGTGCCAATCTTTCAGGAACAGGCGATGAAGATCGCAATGGTCGCGGCGGAGTTTTCCACCAAAGAGGCCAATGAGCTACGCAAAGCCATGGCCACCTTCCGGTCCCGCGGCACGATTGGCGCGCTTGAGGACAAGATGGTCAGCCGCATGATCAAACGCGGGTATGATCCGGAATTTGCGGCACGCTGTTTCAACCAGATCAAAGGTTTTGGCGACTACGGTTTCCCCGAAAGCCATGCTGCCAGTTTCGCGCATCTGGTCTATATCTCCTGCTGGCTGAAATGCCATTATCCGGATGTGTTCTGTGCAGCCTTACTCAATTCCCAGCCGATGGGGTTTTACGCCCCCGCCCAAATCGTGCGCGATGCGCGCGAACATCACGTGATCGTGCGGGCGGCTGATGTAAATTATTCGGATTGGGACAATACGCTGGAACCCGTCAGCCCCGGTGTCTTTGCCGTGCGGTTGGGCCTGCGCCAGATTGACGGGATGCGGCAGGAGATGGGGCAGCGTCTGATGGACGCCCGCACCGCGCCTTTCACCGATTTGGCCGACCTGAAAGAACGCGCGCGGCTTGATGCGGGCGCCATGCGCAAACTGGCTGCCGCCGATGCGATGCGGTCCATGGCACTTGACCGGCGACAGGCGCTTTGGGAGGCGCGCGCCCTGCGCGACGCACCGGACCTGCCGCTTTTTGCAGGCACCCGTGATGAGGGCGAAGAACAGCGTTTTGATCTGCCCCAGATGCCTGTGTGCGAACATGTGGTGGCGGATTATCAAACCACGCGGCTGTCACTCAAAGCGCACCCGATGTCCTTCCTGCGCCGCAGTATGGACAAACAGGGCTATGCCCCGACCCGTGCCCTGCAGGACATGCGCAATGGACGGCAGATCAAACTGGCTGGCATCGTATTGATCCGGCAACGCCCGGGCAGTGCCAAGGGCGTGTGTTTCATCACGCTTGAGGATGAAACCGGTGTTGCCAATTTGGTCGTCTGGCCCAAAGTGATGGAGGCTTACCGCAAGGTGATCATGCGCGCCCGCGTCATTGATGTCCGCGGCACGGTCCAGCGTGATGCGGATGTGATCCATGTGGTCGCCCATCACCTGACCGACCGCAGTGATGCGTTGGAACGGCTATCGCACGACCGGATGGAGGCGCCATTGGCCCGCGCCGATGAGGTCAGAAAGGCCATCCCACATGACCCGAGGGGCGGGCATCCGCGCGATGTGCGGGTGATCCCCAAGTCGCGGGATTTTCACTAGATCACGAAGACTTAGGTCCCAGTCGCCATGTGCGTTGTGTTTTCGATGATTTTAAAATCTCCCATATTTTGCTCTCTGCCAAGCCGTTGAGTCGTGCGGAACCCTTTCAAAGAGTCAGACAAGCGCAGGGATTCGTCGCGCAAAAAGCGGACAGCAGTGCCCGTCTGTTCGACCATCGACGCATTCTTCTGGGTCATATTATCCAAGGTGCGGACACTGCCGTTGATTTCATCAAGATCACCGGCCTGCCGGCGGACGGATTGCGCGATATCCGAGACGAGCCCGCCCAGAGATTCGACATGTTCCAACACTTCACCAAGCTTGAGCCCTGTATTCTGCACCAGTTTATTGCCGGATTGGATTTCAGCTGCGCTCGTTGATATCAACGCCTTTATTTCCTTCGCAGAATCCGTGGCATTCTTGGCAAGCCCACGCACTTCAGAGGCCACCACAGCAAAGCCGCGCCCTGCATCACCGGCGCGCGCCGCTTCAACACCTGCATTCAACGCAAGCAAGTTTGTTTGAAAGGCAATATCTTCGATCACACCAATAATCTTTGTAATCTCACCCGAGGATGCCTCGATCCGCCCGATTGATTGCATCGCGGCTTCCAACGCCGTGCGGCTATCCGACGAAAGCGATTGGCTGCGGGTTGCGGCCGCATCAGCCTGATCCGCTTTCTCTACGATTTGCGTTGTCTCTTCGGTCAAGCGGTTCAGCGATGTCGCTGAATCCGCCAGTGTTTTGGCCTGACTTTCAACGCGCGTTGCCAGTTCAGCGGATTCCGCACCGATGGACTGGCCGATTCTTTCGACTTCATCAGCGATGCTACCAATGTCCGAAATCGTCTGTGACAGATGCGTCACGAAATGGTTAAAGTCATCACGCAGCGCGGCATAATCCTGTGGGAAATTTTCACCATGACGCGCAGAGACCCGTACCATCAGATCCTGTTTCGCAAGTTTTTCCAGAGCATCGCGCAAAGCACTCACAGCGAAGGCTTGCTCCGCTTGTGCCTTATCAGAGGCCTGCTTTACGGCTTCTGCGCGTTTTAACTCGTCCTGAAATCCTGATATCTCTTTTGCGATCGCACCGATCTGGTCTTTGCGAGAGAGAAAGGGAATGGTCTGGTTCAGCTGGCCTTGTGCCACCTGTGAAATCCGGTCTGCCAAAATGCTCAGCGGGCGCAAAAGCCACGAAATCAACACTGCCAAGAGACCTGCACCAAGAAGAATAATCGCTGCCGCCGTTCCGGACCCCAACCAGAAGCTTGATGCAAGTGCCGCGTCGATGCGCGTCCGTTCGACGCCCACATAGAAAATGCCGATCACATCACCGCGGCTGTCGATGACGGGTTCGTAGATCGTTAGATAGGGCTTGCCGAGAATCACCGCCTCGCCACGAAATGTCTGCTTGTTTCTCATGACATCGAACACTGGATTGGCAGTCCCCAAGGCTGTACCAACGGCGCGTTCTCCGTCAGGTTTGATAATATTTGTAGTGCGGCGAATGAAATCACCTGCGTTCTGATCCCAAACAAACACGGTGGCTGTTTCCCCTGAAATCGCACCCACGCGGTCGATCAAACGGTGGTCATCAAAGGCAGGAATCGCATCCCAGTTCACGGCTGTGACAGCGCCATCTGCCCCGTAAGTCACTGTGATATCGTCGAATTGATCCATGAAAGTTGATGTCAGGATGCGCAGCCCTGTATTTTGTTCCAACTGCGCTTTTTCCAATAACGTCCGCTTCTGTGAATATTGCAGAACGCCGATCACCATCGCGAAAAGAGCGGCGATAAGGATCACCGAACTCATGATCAATTGACCACGCAGTGACATATTCGAGAGGAAATTGCGCATGTGGCGTACTCCGGATTTACAGTCTGGCCGCCGTTCTCGCGCAAAACTGTTTTCAAACAGTGAACGCGGGCCAAAGACTGATACGATTTTCAATCGTAAATTCGGATTGTGCGCTGGTAAAAATTCTCCGCTAAGTGCGTCAAAGCCGTTTGTATCGCCGAAATATCGCTTCTAAGCTGACGCAGAATTTGTGCGTGAAGGAGCCCCGCAATGCAGCAACATATACGCATGGGCGTGGATATCGGCGGTACCTTTACGGATGTGGTGCTTGAGGTGGGGGTTGCGTCCTATTCCACCAAGGTACTGACTACCTATGCCGCCCCCGAAAACGCGATCATCGACGGGATGCACCAGGTCTGTGACAAGGCAGGCATCAAGCCTTCCCAGATCGACCAGATCATCCACGGTACAACCCTCGCCACCAACGCATTGATCGAACGGCGCGGGGCGAAAACAGCGCTGATTACCACCGAAGGTTTCCGTGACGTTATCGAGATGCGCACCGAAAGCCGCTTTGAACAATATGATCTGAACCTGCAACTGCCCGAACCGCTCTTGCCGCGCCAACACCGCTTTACGCTCAAAGAACGCATTGACGCGCGGGGCGACGTGCTGGTGGCGCTGGACCGCGCCGATGTTGAAACACTTGCTGATGAAGTGGCTTCTTACGGCTTTGAAAGCATCGCTATCGGCCTGCTTCATGCCTATCTGAACGACAGCCATGAACGCATGATCCGTGCGGTTTTTGCCGAAAAGCTGCCCGATGTGATGATATCGCTGTCGTCCGAAGTGTCGCCGCAGATGCGCGAATATGAACGTTTCAATACCACCGTTGCCAACGCCTATATCAAACCGCTGATGAAGTCCTATCTGGGTCGCCTGAAAGGCCGCTTGAGCGACGAAGGGGCGGCCTGTCCCATCTTCCTGATGCACTCGGGCGGCGGGATTATCAGCCTTGAGAGCGCGGCGGAATTTCCTGTGCGGCTGGTCGAATCCGGGCCTGCGGGTGGTGCCGTATTCGCTGCCGATATTGCGGCCCGCTATGGCCTGAACAAGGTACTGTCTTTCGATATGGGCGGGACAACGGCCAAGATCTGTCTGATCAAGAATCAAACCCCCAAGACCGCACGCGTCTTTGAGGTGGCGCGCACCTATCGCTTCAAGAAGGGCTCGGGCATGCCAATCTCGATCCCTGTCATTGATATGGTCGAGATCGGGGCAGGCGGCGGTAGCCTCGCCCATGTGGATGCGATGCGCCAGATCCGTGTTGGCCCCGAAAGTGCAGGATCAGAGCCGGGTCCGGCCTGTTACGGACGCGGCGGCGCGCGCCCTGCGGTCACGGATGCGGACCTGACATTGGGCAAGCTCGACCCTGACCATTTTGCAGGGGGGTCGATTAAACTTGATACCGACGCGGCGTTGCAGGCGCTGGGCACATTAGGTGCACCGCTTGAAATGGATGCGCAAATGGCGGCCTTCGGGCTGGCTGAAGTGGTCGATGAAAACATGGCCAACGCTGCGCGCGTGCATGCGGTGGAAAACGGTGAAGATCTTGCCGACTATACGATGATTGCCTTTGGCGGCGCGGCGCCGCTGCACGCAGGACGGCTTTGTGAAAAACTCGGCATTGACCGGTTGCTGGTGCCAACGGGCGCAGGTGTCGGCTCGGCGATCGGGTTCCTGCGCGCGCCGTTCAGCTTTGAAGCGACACGCAGTGTTTATATGAAGCTATCCGGTTTTGCACCGCAGGTGGTCAAAACGCTGCTTGCTGAAATGGAGGCCGAGGCCACAGGTTTCGTCCGCACCTGTGACGCTCACGCGCCGATCAAAGCCGAATACAAGGTCTATATGCGCTACACAGGCCAAGGCTGGGAAATCCCGATCAGCTTGACTGCCGAGCAAGCGCAGAACCCTGACGCGGCAGAGTTCCTTGCACTTTTTGAGGCGGACTATACCACACTCTTCGGGCGCACGGTGGCAGGGATGGATGTTGAAATCACCGTCTGGGCGGTGAATGCCACGACCGAGGTGGCGGCGGTTGAAACGATTGGCGCAACGCCAAGTGGCAATGCTGCGGAAGCGTTGAGCCATCGCGCACTTTTCGACCCCATCAAAGGCGCACCTTCCGCCGCGGCCATCGTTCCGCGCGCTGCCCTCTGTGCGGGTGATTGGGTTGCGGGCCCTGCGCTGATCACCGAGGATGAAACGACCATCGTCGTCCCCGCAAGCCGCACCGCCACAGCTCGCCCCGATGGCACCATCGACATTACGGAGAAACGCACATGAGCAACGTTGCATTCCAGGTCATGTGGAACCGCCTGATCTCGGTCGTCGAGGAACAGGCACAGGCGCTGGTCCGCACCGCATTTTCCACCTCTGTGCGCGAAGCAGGCGATCTCTCGGCCGGGGTCTACAACGCCGATGGCCTGATGCTCGCACAAGCAGTCACAGGCACGCCTGGGCATGTGAACGCGATGGCCGATGCTGTCGCCCATTTCATCCGCCGGATTGGCCGTAAAAATATCCAAGAAGGCGACGTCTACATCACAAACGACCCATGGGAAGGCACCGGCCATCTGCATGATATCACCGTCGTGACGCCGTCATTTCATAACGGTCACCATGCGGGCTTTTTCGCCTGTACAGCCCATGTGGTTGATATCGGCGGGCGGGGTTTTGGCGCGGATGCGGCAAGCGTTTACGAAGAGGGCATCTATATCCCGATCATGAAATTCGCTGATCGTGGTAAGGTGGATGAAACCCTGATCCGCATGCTGCGCGGCAATGTGCGCGAGCCTGACCAGTTGATCGGTGATATTTATGCGCTGGCCACTTGCAACGAGATCGGACACCGGCGGCTGACCGAAATGATGGACGAATTCGGCCTCAGCGACCTGACAGGTATCGGTGATTTCATCCTCGAAAACTCGCGTCGCGCCACGCTGGAACGGATCGCGGCGCTGCCCCGCGAAACCGCGACAGGGGCTATGCGGATTGACGGGTTTGACCGGCCCATTGATCTCAAAGTCATGCTAGAGATCGCCGAGGACCGCATTTTATGCGATTTTGCGGGCACATCCGGAGTGGATAAAAAAGGCATCAACGTGCCGATGGTCTATACCAAGGCCTATGCCTGCTACGCGCTCAAATGCGCTATCGCCCCTGAAATTCCCAACAACGCGGCATCATTGGCGCCGTTCGAAGTGACGGCCCCCGCAGGGAGCATTGTGAACGCGGTCCATCCTGCACCTGTCGCCCTACGCCATATCATCGGCCATATGATCCCCGATACGGTTTATGACGCGCTGGATAAAATCCTGCCTGCCACTGTGCCTGCCGAAGGGGCAGGGTGTCTGTGCAATTTTCAGGTCTCCTTGCGCCCCGCCCCCGGCCACCAAGGGCGCAGGTCCGAGGTGCTGACCTTCAACTCTGGCGGCGCAGGCGCGCGGCCCACCGTGGACGGGCTGAACGCGACGGCCTTCCCGTCGGGCGTGATGACCATGCCGATCGAGGCGACGGAACACACAGGCCCGGTCATTATCTGGCGCAAGGAACTGCGTCCTGACAGCGGTGGCGCCGGTCAGTACCGCGGCGGTCTGGGGCAATATATGGAGGTCGGTGCCACGGCAGGGCATGAATTTGATTTCTCGGCCATGTTCGACCGTGTCTATCATCCTGCACGCGGACGGCAAGGCGGGCAGAACGGCGCGCCGACGGCAATTGCGCAGGATGATGGCAGCGTCATGCAAGGCAAGGGGAAGCAGTTTGTCCCTGAAGGCCGACGCGTCATGCTGGCTTTGCCCGGCGGCGCAGGCTATGGCCCCGCCTCCGCGCGCGATCCCGCACTTGTGAAACGCGATCTTGCGCGTGGGTATATTTCTGCGACATCTGCCCGTGATGACTATGGTCTGAGCGCGGATGAAATCGCAGCTGTTCTTGCGGCTGTCAGCAAAGGGGAAACCGTGTGATGCAGGCGCCTGAGCACGCAAACTATGACGTCGTCATCGTCGGCGGAGCGATCTACGGATCGGCCGTCGCTTGGTTCCTGACAGACAACCCCGATTTTGACGGCACGATCTTGGTCGTCGAACGCGACCCGACCTATGAATTCGCCTCGACCTCGCACACCAATTCCTGCATCCGCCAGCAGTTCAGCGAGGAAATCAACGTGCGGATTTCCCAGTTCGCGGTAGATTACATCAAGAATTTCCGCGCCTATCTGGGCGGCGATGCCCGCATCCCGCAACCGCTGATCCATAGTTTCGGCTATCTCTATCTGGCAGATAACGAAGGCTTCGCCGCCGCGCTACGCGAAGCCCAGAAAATTCAGGCGGCTTGCGGTGCGGGCACACGGCACATGA
>NZ_DASYOK010000378.1:0-14414 GCF_036007805.1 Yoonia sp. | reverse complement strand
CTGTGCGGGATCAATATCGCCGTCGTCCGGATCATAAAGCGCGCCTTCAAGATCATGGGTCTCCAGAAACGGATACATCTCTTTCGCGTCATCCGGCGTCATCAGCCGCAGGTTCAGCCCCTGATAGTTGCCCATGCCCATCGCGCGGGCGAATTCCTGCATCCGTTCTTTGGAATGCGCCAGCCGGATGGATCCGGTGACATGATAGTTCATCGGATAATCCACCTCTTCCGCCAGCCCCTTATACAGGCCCAGCGAATAGCGCTGCATATTCATCACTGCCCAGGATGTGCTGAAAGACGGACAGTTCCCCGCGGCATGCCACGTTGAGCCTGCGGTCAATTCGTTCTTTTCCAGCAAAACGCAATCGGTCCACCCCTTCTTGGCCAGATGATAGAGGGTCGAGACCCCCACAACACCGCCACCAATAATCACAACACGTGCAGTTGTCGGGAAATCAGCCATATCGTTTACCTTCTCTGGTCGGGGGAATGTGGGCCATGGTCCGTGAAAGAGTCATCATCGCCGGTATCGGCGGAATACATATGTCCAGCAGGCGCCATCCACGCATGACGGGCAACGCAAACTGCGGCACTCTTGTGATGATTTGCGCCAGCCGGTGGGGCAGGCTGTAGGGCATAAAAGCGATGGCACGACTGTCGAAGCGTGGATGCAGCGCCATCGCGAACCCTCAATAAATCGGTGGCGAGATCACCCAGACGATCTCGCAGGGGGTGTCGTGTTTGTTCCACCACTGGAACTGCTGTCCGCGCAAACGGAAGCTATCGCCGGCCTCAAGCTGGAAGTGCTGGCCATCAAGCGCGATCTCAAACTTGCCTTTGATGATATAGCAGACCTCTTGGGTCGGTCGGCTCAGGGGTTCGGGCAGGAATGAGTGAGGGGCGAATACGGAATGGATGACTTCAAAATCATCCGTCAAATCAGGTGACAACAGCGCCTCGGTCAAGCCTTCTGTCCGGCTGCCGATCGGGCGGCGGGCATGCGCCCGCACGATATGGCCTTCTTCCTCCGGGGGAATGGCAACCTTGAAAAAGCTGGATATCGACACATCAAGCGCCTGCGCGATGCGGGCCAAATCGGCGCGGTCCGGATAGGATAAATCGCGCTCGACCTGACTGAGCCAGCCAACGGAACGGCCCAAAGTTGCAGCAAGATCAGCCAGCGTAATCCGCCGTGACTTGCGCAATGACCTTATGTCCGCTCCAAGTGATGAAACGGTGACATTTTCATCCCGCATGATCGCACCGTGAAAAAATGACATAAATATTCATATACCGTGGTCCTTAGCATTTGCATAATAGTTTTTGTGCTGAATGCTGCGGATATTGCCAGCGGCGGGTTATTTTGCAAAGGCGAGATTGAGGAGGGCCTGCATGCCCGCGACATCCGCCTGATCAAAGGCATCGGGTTGATCGCTATCAATATCAAAAACACCCAGCAGCGCACCGTTGCGGTCATGGACCGGCAGCACCAGTTCCGAGCGTGTACTGCTCGCACAGGCAATGTGGCCGGGAAAGGCATCAACATCGGGAACAAGCTGTACTTCGCCGGTGCGCGCGGCAGCCCCGCAAACACCCCGCGAAAACGGGATCACCAGACAGCCGTGCCCGCCCTGATACGGCCCGATCTTGAGCATCTCGGGGCCGGTCACCCGATAAAAACCGGTCCAGTCGAAACGGTCATCGCTGTGATGCACCTCGCAGGCAACGGTGGCCATCAAGGAAATCACGTCGTCCTCGCCTTCGGTCAGCGCGGCAATCGTTTTGGTCAGGTCATCGTAGTTCACGCGCATCGCAGTATCTTTCATGTCTTTCTAAACCCGCTCAATGGCAATTGCGGTGCCTTCGCCGCCACCGATACAGATGGCCGCAACGCCGCGCTTCAAACCACGTGTTTCCAGCGCATTCAGCAAGGTCACGATAATGCGCGTACCGGATGCCCCAATCGGATGCCCCAAGGCACAAGCGCCGCCATTCACATTCACTATGTCGCGCGGGATGTGCATCTCATGCATGAACGCCATGGGCACAACGGCAAAAGCCTCGTTGACCTCCCACAGGTCGATATCATCAACATCCCAGCCGATCCTGGCCAAGAGCTTTTGCGCGGCAGGCACCGGCGCCGTCGTAAACCACCCCGGCGCCTGCGCATGGCTGGCATGGCCCACGATCCGCGCACGCGCGCCGCTTCCGTCGGCGGACAGAACCAAGGCCGCCGCGCCATCGGAAATGCTCGATGCATTGGCGGCCGTCACCGTCCCGTCAGGGCGGAACGCAGGTTTCAGCGACGGGATCTTTTCAGGCCGCGCCTTACCGGGTTGTTCATCCCGCGTGAAGATATCTTCACCATTGCGGCTATGCACGGTGACGGGGGCGATTTCATTGTCAAACGCGCCAGACCGTTCGGCGTCAAGCGCGTTGGACAAGGATGCGATCGCATAGTGATCCTGCGCTTCACGGGTGAACTGATATTTCTCGGCGCAATCTTCGGCAAATGTGCCCATCAGACGGCCTTTGTCATAGGCATCCTCGAGCCCGTCGAGGAACATGCTGTCTTGCACACTCTGGTGCCCGATCCGCGCCCCGCTGCGCAGTTTCGACATCAGATATGGTGCGTTGGTCATGCTTTCCATGCCGCCTGCAACCATCGTGTCGGCGCCGCCAAGGGCGATCTGGTCAAACGCCATCATCGCCGTTTTCATGCCGGAACCGCACATCTTGTTGACGGTCGTGGCCGGTACGCTGTCATCCAGCCCCGCCAGAAACCCTGCCTGCCGCGCAGGGGCCTGTCCCAGACCTGCCGGCAAGACGCAGCCCATCAGGACCTCATCCACATGTGGTTTGCCCGCGCCCGCAAGTGCGGCCTTGATCGCGGCGCCCCCCAAAGTGGGTGCATCCACATCGGAAAAAATTCCCTGAAACCCGCCCATCGGTGTGCGGGCCGCACCTTTGATGAAAACATCACGCATGATCTTACTCCCTCCAACGCAGTAGACGCTACGCCTGTGTCGCCGAAAGGAAAAGCCTGAACATTTGCGTTGCGCATCGCGGTGATCGGACTAAGTTCACCCGCAATATCAGGAAGGACCCCCCCATGCGCAATTTTCACCACCCCGGCCGCTCAGCGGTTTATGCAACCAATGGCATGTGCGCAACGTCGCACCCGCTGGCCGCGAAAGTTGCCGTGCAAATGATGGAATCAGGTGGCAATGCCATGGACGCTGCGATTGCGGGGGCAGTGCTGCTGGGCCTGTGCGAACCGCAGATGACAGGCATCGGCGGGGATTGCTTTGTGCTGATGACACCGCCGGGCGAAGACCGTGTTGTGGCGCTGAACGGATCAGGGCGTGCGCCTGCGGGAATAGATGCCGACAAACTGCGCGCCAAAGGTGACGTGATCGCACCCTATTCCGCCGATGCGGTCAGCATCCCGGGCGCGGTTGATGCCTTTTGCCGTCTGTCCAAGGACTGGGGCAAACTGGGCCTCAAGGCCGTTCTCGCCCCGTCCATCCACTATGCCGAGGCTGGTATTCCGGTGGCCGAACGCGTGGCCTCTGACTGGGCGCAATCGGTGGATAACCTCTCTGGCCATGCCCGTAACCTCTATTTGCTGAGCGGCGCAGCCCCCAAGGCAGGGCAGCTGTTCCGCGCTCCGGAGCAGGCGCAGGTTCTGCGCCGCATTGCCATGGACGGACGCGCAGGGTTCTACGAAGGCGAGGTCGCCGAAGACATGGTCGCCTCGCTCAATGCGCTGGGCGGCACGCATACGCTGGATGATTTCGCGAATACGTCTTGCGACTACACCGACCCGATCATGGGTGGCTATGGCGGGCTCGATCTTTACGAGCATCCGCCAAACGGGCAGGGCGCGACCGCGATCCTGCTGCTGAATATCCTCAAACATTTCGACATCGCAGGCATGGACCCGTGGGGCGCCGCGCGCGTCCATATTGAGGCCGAAGCAACCAAACTCGCCTACGACACCCGCAACCGGTTCCTGTCCGATCCGGAATATATGACGCGGCTCGACTATATGACGTCACCCGACACAGCGGCGAAACTGGCCGCCCTGATCGACCCGAAGAAAGCCATGCCAGCAGGTCTGCCCGGGGCCGAGGCGGTACACAAAGACACGATTTATATCACCGTGGTCGACAAAGACCGCATGTGTGTGTCGCTGATCTATTCGGTGTTCCATTCCTTCGGGTCTGGCATCGCGTCGGATAAATTCGGCGTGCTGTTCCAGAACCGCGGTGCGGGCTTCACGCTGGAACAAGGCCACCCCAACGAGGTCGGCGGCGGCAAACGCCCGATGCACACCATCATTCCCGCGATGCTGAAGAAAGACGGCAAGGTCCACATGCCCTTCGGCGTCATGGGCGGGCAGTACCAGTCCACCGGACACGCGCGTTTCGTCACCAATGTCACCGATTTCGGTCTGTCGCCACAGGCTGCGATGGACGCGCCGCGCAGTTTTGCGGAAGGCAGCGAATTGCGGGTCGAGGATGGCTACAGCGATGCGGTCAAAGCGGAACTTGCCGCAATGGGCCACAACGTGGTGCGCCCCGATACAGCGATCGGCGGCTCACAGGCAATTCTGCTGCATGAGGATGGTGTGCTCGAAGGCGGAAGTGACCCGCGCAAAGACGGGTGCGCGCTTGGGTATTGAGCGCGTCGGGGTAAACCCCGACCTACAGCATAGTGAGCGTAGGCCGGGGTTCTCCCCGGCGCATTTGTGTGGCCGATTGTGAGAGAAGGACTGCTGTCAGCCCGAAGCAGACCCATGTGTGGCAACTTGCTGTGCCTACGCGCACATTCAGGTTGGGCGGATTCGGATCATTCGCCGCAAGCGTGCGCTAGTTGTGAGAGGCGACATTCAAACGAGTAAGAATCCTGAGTTTCGGCTGCGGTGCCGAGTGTGGACGAGAAGCTTGCAATTATCATGTCACCACCACACATGGCCGTTCAGGACACGAGCAATCGGAGGCTTTGAGGTCGCGCGAACCGGTTGACGATACATTTGTCGATGGATATTGTTTGTCGTATGGCCCGCAGCGCAGTCTTTGCAATTGCAGTATCTTGTGCATCCCCCGCGTTGGCCTGCTTACCAGCCGAGTGGGTCAGACATGATGCACCCGTCTTGCGTGATCAGATTTTCTTCGGACTTTATGAAGCCGCCAGCGACGGGCATGTTTTCATCACGGATGAAGGTCGCCTTGCCATGATTTACAGTGGAGATGACAGCGGCCAAAGCTCTATCAAGCTTGCTTTCGGGGATGATTGGGCAAGCTGGGAAGAATGGGGCGTACTTCTGGGGCCATCCAAGCAGCCCGGTGCGGTGAATCATAAAGAGACATCGTTTTATTTCCGCATGTCACCGACCGATCATCGGATTTATTTTATTGGATACGACGATGAAGACACCTATCAATCAAGCATCTACATGGCGCAAGCGCCCCATTTGACCGGGCCTTGGGCAATCTTGGAGCAGCCTGTGATACCCAGAGGTCCTACAGATGGGCGGGACGTGTACCTCATTACATCTCCGTCGGTATTCGAGTATGATGGCCGGCTGATCATGGCATGGCTTGGATGGAACGGGTTCGAAGACGTCACGGAAGTCTGGAGTTTCACTGCGACAAGCCAATTGGACGGAATAGTCTGGCAAAATCCAATCGAAACTGACGTCCCGATCGGAATGGAAGGCCAGATCACGACAAGACCGGACGGCGGGTTTGTTGCAGTTTCCACCCGTCAAACACGCACGGGGCTGGAAGGTATATTTGCATTTTGCGCGGATGACCCGCTTGGTCCATGGACACCCATACCCGAACCATTGCTGACGCTGGCAAAGGATCGATGGGAAGTCGATGAGATCATTGCGCCGTCGATTGTTTATGACCCAGACACGAGCGCCCCGTATCTGTTCTACACGGCGGCCGAGCATGCGAAAGGCTGGCGGATGATGATGGCGAGGCCACGTTAACTTCATGCCCCCGAAAGGACCGTTTCATTGGCAAATCGGACTTGAGCCAAGATAAATGCTTGAGCATTCAGGGCGACAGGCGCTTGCGCCAGCCCTCACTTCGTCCGTTTTGACGACACACTGTCGCACGAAATTTTGCTCAGGTGAGTGGCCGGTTCGATGGCGCCGTTCCGCATTGTTCCGATATCACCTAACGACAGCAAAAGGCCCGTCACGGCTTGATGGACCACTACGGTCCGCACCTTTGCAAAGCCCCCTCCCTGCGCATTGCTGCGATGCATTCACAACGTCAAACGCCGTGAATCACCCCGCCCTGAGCGACCTCAAAAACAACCCGATCCCGCCGACCAGCAAGATCAGTATCACGATCAGATCAAAGGCGCTCATATGCGCGAGTTGGAGCGTCATATTCGCGATCACTCCGAAGATCAGCGCGACCAGTGACGCGCCTGCAATCCCCCAGCCGAACCAGTTCTTGGCATTGTAAAAGATCATCCCGACCCCGAACATGAACGGGATCAGGATCATGCCTGATGTGATCGGCACGCCGCCGATCCCGAAAACGCGTGACCCCAATCCAAAGTTCGGCCGAACCACGATGCCGTTCAGCAACAGATAGCCGCCGCCCACCATCATGATCAGCCCGATCAGAAAGCTGCCGGTCCCGCCATCAGATCCACCTGCGCCACGTGCCATCCAAGTCTCCAGTTTCTCGCCTCGGGCCTTTTTTCCCGCCATACGGTTGTATGTACAGGTTGTGTACAGGTTGTGTACAGCTTCTGTACATCAAATACGGGCCTTCAGCGCACCCATCAACTCGGTCAGCAGTTTGATATAAATCTCGCCTGTCAACTTGCCGTTTTCATCGAATTCCTTGCTGGAATTCGCGACGAGAACCTCGGGTCCCTGCAATATATCGGGCCGGAATGGCATCATCATCAGGCGAAGCGCAAACTGCGTACGCTCGCCGCCCGCGCGCCCTGCGGCGGCTGACATGATGGCAAGAGGTTTGTTGTTCCAAGGATTGCCCTCGGTCCGGCTGACCCAATCCAGCGCGTTCTTCAAGGCGCCCGAGGGCGCCTTGTTGTATTCGGGCGTCGAGATGATGACCGCATCCGCCGCAGCGATCTGATCGGAAAGGGTTTGGACCTTCGCAGGGATGCCGTCTGCCGCTTCCACGTCGCCGTTGAAGAGGGGAAAATCGATGTCGGCGAGGGTGAATGTATCGGCGCCAAAAATCTCTGCTGCGTTCTGGACCAAAAGCGTGTTGGTCGATGCCTTGCGGAGCGAGCCTGAAATGCCAAGAAGAGTTGTCATTTGTAATCCTTTCAACGGTTTCAGGACAGATAGAGCGCAGGTTGGAAAGCGCAACAGTAGCCCTTGCACAGCCTATGTGCATGGCACATGCTGCGCGCAAAATCTGGGAGAATAACATGGTCCGGCATGGCGGAAAAATATTGAGTGATCAGCTCGTTAAGCTTGGGGTCGAGCGGGTCTTCTCGGTTCCCGGTGAAAGCTTTCTTGCGGCTCTGGATGGCCTGTACGACAGTGGCATTCCCAACATCGTCTGCCGTCAGGAAGGTGGTGCCGCAATGATGGCCGAGGCTTACGGCAAAATGACCGGCAAGCCCGGGGTCTGTTTTGTCACCCGTGGACCGGGGGCGACCAATGCCTCTGCCGGTATTCATGTCGCGATGCAGGACAGCACGCCGATGGTCATGTTTGTCGGTCAGATCGACAATCGCCAGACCGATCGCGAGACATTTCAAGAGGTTGATTATAAATCGCTTTTTGGTGGCTTGGCGAAATGGGTCGCGCAGGTCAACGACACTGGCCGCCTGCCGGAATATATCGGCCGCGCGTTCCGTGTGGCCATGTCTGGCCGCCCCGGTCCTGTGGTTTTGGCCTTGCCGGAGAACATGCTCAGCGCCAGCGCGGATGTATCGGATCTGCATATCCCCGAGGTGATCGCAAATCCGCTGCCCGATAGCGCAGCCCAAACGATCCTGCATGCTTTGGCGCAGGCCGAACGCCCGCTGGTCGTCGTGGGCGGACCGCACTGGTCTGCACAGGCCCAAGCCGATTTGCAGGCCTTCGCCGAGCGCCAGAACGTGCCGGTCGCTGCGGCCTTCCGGCGTCAGGATTATATGGATAACCATCATGCCAACTATGCGGGTGATCTGAATGTCGGGATCAATCCGAAACTTGCACAACGCGTGCGCGATGCGGATACGCTGATCCTGCTTGGAACGCGGTTCGGCGATATCGAAACGCAAGGCTACACGCTGGTTGACCCCGCCAATCCGGCCAAGCGGATCGTGCATGTTCATGCCGACGCGGATGAACTGGGGCGGGTTTACACCCCTGACATCGCAATCAACGCCACTGCGCCTGCGGTGCTGCGCCAGTTGGCAAATGCCGAACATGCGGGCGATTGGTCCAGCTGGAGCAGCGCTGCGCGGGCTGATTACGACCATTGGCTGACCCCGCAGGAAAGCCCCGGCGCGCTGAAGCAGGAGGCCGTGATCAAATGGCTGTCCGAGCATCTAGCCGATGATGCGATCATCACAAACGGGGCAGGGAACTATGCTGCATGGCTGCACCGTTATTTCGTTTACAAGCAATATGGCACACAGCTTGCGCCGACCTCGGGGTCGATGGGGTACGGGTTTCCTGCGGCGATTTCCGCGTCGTTGGCACATCCGGATCGCACGGTCGTTTGCCTTGCGGGGGACGGCTGTTTCCAGATGACCTGCAACGAGATGTCGACCGCTGTTCAGCATGGCGCAAAGCCGATTGTCGTGGTGATGAACAACGGCCGCTATGGCACGATCCGCATGCATCAGGAAAAGACCTATCCGGGGCGGGTGTCGGGGACTGCACTTGCCAACCCTGATTTCGCCGCACTCGCGCGCGCCTATGGCGGGCATGGTGAGAAGGTCACGCGGTCCGAGGACTTTCCGGCTGCCTTCGCACGCGCCCAAGTCGCAGGCACCGTGGCTATCATTGAGTGTCAGGTCGATGAGGAAGCGCTGACAACCGCCGCGACACTTAGTGCTGTCAGGAAGGCTGCGCAGAAGGCCTAGACATCCTGCCAGATGGTCTCTGCGTTGGTTTGCCACGCGTTGCGATGCAGCAGTGGTGTGTCATCGTCCGAGGCGGCTTTGCCGAGGCAGAGATAGGCGGTCAGATCCCAGTTGTCGGGCGCATGCAGGCTATGCGCCACAGCCTGCGGATCAAGGATTGAAACCCAGCCTATGCCAAGGTTTTCTGCGCGGGCAGCAAGCCAAAGGGTGTGGATGGCGGCGACGGTCGAATAGCTGAGCATTTCGGGCATTGTCTGGCGTCCCAGCCCATGCCCCGCATCAGGGTCTGTTTCGGTAAAGATCGCCAGATGGACCGGCGCTTCGCGGAGCCCTGCAAGTTTCAGCCGGTTATAGGCGGCGCGCTGATCGTCGTTGTAGGCTGCGGCGGCCTGTGCATTCGCCGTCTCGAAATTGTGGATCACGGCCGCGCGCAGATCAGGCGATTTCACGTGGAGTACCCGCCAAGGACGCGCATTTCCCACCGAAGGCGCAAAATCCATCGCCTTGCGCAAGCGCTCCAGCACCTCTTGCGGGACCGGATCGGGTAGAAAGTGCCGGACATCACGCCGCCAGAGCAGGATGTCCTGCAAGGCGTCGCGATGGGCTTGCGTCAGCTCCATCTAGGCTTGTACCCATTTGCCTGCTTGTGACGGCAAAAAGGCCTCGACTGCCGCTGTGGCGATAACGGCGGTGTCACCTGTTTCGGGGTTGGGAATGTTCAGCCCGCCTTTGACAACGCTGACATGTGCACGTCCACGCGGCAGGCCGGATGTCAGAGCCTCCGGGTCGATTTTGTCCGGCTCTTGCACAGCGACGGTGACCTGCACCCGCATTTCGCCGTGGGGCAGGTTGATGCTGTCGAATATCGGCAAGGTTGAGTGCCGTATCGCGTCTTCGATCGCACGGGCGGCGGCCTTTTGGTAGTCCATCCCGTGCAGGTCGTTGCCCATGCCCATTTCGATGATGATACGCTGCTCCATCAGGTCCGCTCCATTTCGAATGAGACATTGATCGCGACATTGGCAATGACGGTCGGTTTGCCGTCAGGGCGGGGGACATCAAGGCCACCGTGGTGGACGGTGATCGTGGGCTGGCCGTAAGGGAAGATGTCCAGCAGGCTTGCGGTGTCAACCTGATCGGGTTGTTGCACGCCGATTTCCACGTCGATCAGCATGGCTTCTTTGGGAAACCCAAAAAGCTCGGCCATGTTGATCGAATTATGCCACAGCGCGTCCTGTAATCCACGGCGCGCGGCTTGGGTATAATCTTGACGGCGCAGGCTGGTGCCCATGCCGAATTCAGTCAGGACGCGGTGTTTGGGCATTTTTGACCTCTTGGATTATCTTGATTGTCTGGAGGGGCGATCGCGGTGACATCAGTCAGATGCTGCCAGATGAAAACGGCGTTTTTTGCGATCCCATCTCAAGCCGGTTCGCTTTGCAACAATCTTGAAGCTATCGTTAAGCCCCAATGCGTTTGCCCAACGCCCTATCGAGCGGACGGGCAGAAAGTGGATATCGCCAAACCCGTCGACTAAAACACATTCATAGCCGTTGTCACGATAGCCAAAGACGAGGTTATGGGGTTTGAGGTCTCCGGCACGGATCCCAAAGCTGTGCATCTGATCGACGAAGCCATTGAACAGATCAAGCTCCACTTGCGTAAACGTGCCTTTGTTGAGCATTGTGCGCATCGTTTCCGCCACGCTGCCATCGGGGCCCGAGACACGTTCGGTCACGCAGGCCAGACCACGTGTGGTCGAGACAACGCCGTAAAGATGCGTGATCGGCAGGCGCACGTCATGGGCAGGGTTGAACAGGCGGATGCGCAGATATTCGTCATATTCCTTGCGGATTAGACGCAGGCGCGCGCTCGGGAAAAGCTTGGTCGAGATGTCGCGGAATGTGAAACGCGTAGGCGCATTCTCGATGTTGCGCATGACTTTAAGCAGCTTTGCTGGATCGTCGGGGTGTTGGTAGACATCCCTTTCAGCACCGCTGGCGATGTAATGGCTGTCGTCGATTGCGACTACTTTAT
Source organism: Yoonia sp. (assembly GCF_036007805.1). GTDB lineage: Bacteria > Pseudomonadota > Alphaproteobacteria > Rhodobacterales > Rhodobacteraceae > Yoonia. The sequence continues at coordinate 3,285 of NZ_DASYOK010000378.1, read as the reverse complement.
CTATCTTGAGACCCTCCGTCCTGAGCTGGTCAGCTCAAAATTCCACGCCGATCTGCGCCTTGATACCCGATCGGAACGGGTGTTTGACCAGTTCCATTTCGGTCACGAGATCGGCCAGTTCAATCAGGTCTTCGTGGGCGTTGCGGCCCGTCAGGACCACATGGGTCATTTCCGGTTTATGGTCGCGCAGAAAGGCGACAACCTCAACCGCGCTGACATAGTCATAGCGGATCGCGATGTTGATTTCATCAAGCAGGACCATGTGGTTGGTTTCATCCAAAATCAGCTCTTTGGCTTTGGCCCATGCCGCCTGTGCCATTTCTGTGTCACGGGATTTGTCCTGCGTTTCCCATGTGAACCCTTCGCCCATGGTGTGGAAGGCGCAGGTGTCGCTGAATTTGGCAAGGATCAGGTCACGTTCGCCGGTGGACATGCCACCCTTGATGAACTGAACCACAGCGCATTTCATGTCATGGGCGATGCAGCGGAAGATCATCCCGAACGCGGCGGAGGATTTGCCTTTGCCTTTGCCCGTATGGACGATGACCAGACCTTTCTTGTCAGTCTTTGTTGCCATGATTTTGTCGCGTGCGGCCTTTTTCTTGGCCATTTTCAGCGCATGGCGGTCGGTGTCTTCGGTCATTTGCAAGTTCCCCGTTCCTATTGTGTGCAATGTGCCGCCAACGGGGGGCGCGTGCAACGGGGGAATTTTTGCGTCAGCGCCGGGCGAGGTGACTGCCCCGCCCGGCATCAGGTATCTATTCCGCAGGCACGACCTGTGCGCTGCCTGTGCGGCCAAAGTGACGACGGTTCAAATAGATGACCAGAAGGACCATTGCGATCTGGAAGGCCAGTGCCACAGCCGTAAAGGCCCAGTATGCGGCGCCGAACTTGACGATCAGACCGGCGGCAACAAGCCCTTTGTTGATCCAGAAATGCAACATGACTGACAGAGCGACACCGGGGCAGACCAGCGCATAAGCGCCTGCAGAATTACCAGGTCCCCGCAGGAAGGCATCAGCATAGCCCTGACGTTTGAGCACCAGCAGGCCTAGCAAACCGAATGCGAATTGCACCGCGAGAATCTGGGTCAGCAGCATAAGCGTTTCCGCGTCCGCGGCGTGGACCTCGAATGTGGTGTGCAAACCGTGGTTCTGGCGAAGAAGCATGATCCCCAGAACTGTCAGAAGTGGCACGATAACCAAAAGGGTCGGACCGCTTTCCTTGGCCGTGCCGTGGTGCAGCATAGAGTTGAAGGCCGTGACGGCCGCAATTGTGGCATAGACAGCCGCAACGGTACCAATCACGGTGGACAGAACAAGGCTGCTGCCAACGATCACAGATTGTGTGCTCATGGCGGCAGGCGCAGCCAGACCTACAGCGACCATCGCGAGGGCGAAGGCCGGCAGAAGCTGTGCAAAGGAGTTATTGGCCGTTACATCGAAAACGCCGCCTTCAGCCAGCACACGACCCAGGAATTGCCCAATCTGGCGCAGCGCCAGCACGGCGATTGCAAGGAAAGCGATCATTGCGAGTGGAAAAAGGTATTCAACAACTGACCAGAGCTGGGGCACAAAGACCAGCCCGACAATGAAGCCCACATTGACCGTCATGGCAAGTGCCAGCGGCATGGCCAGCAGTTGGGTTTCACCGTTGGTCTTGCGCAGTTTTGCATAGCCTTCGGTTTTTTTGAATTTCGACATCTCTGTCAGGTTCCAGATCAGCATCTTGACGTTCAGAAAGGCAAATCCGGCGATGCCTGTTACGGCGATAACAAGTGACGTCTTCATGGCGATCCCGTGCGCAGACCACGCCCGCAGCAGGTCTTCAAAGACGGGGACAGGTTGGCCTGGATGCGGCACCCAAAACATCAGATACATGAAAAATGTGACCGCCAGGCCTCCGGCGCCGAGCGACGCCAAAAAATAAAGCGGAGAATATGCGTCCGCCGGGCGCGTTGCAGTATGAGCCATCATGGCCTCCATTCGTTACATTCCAAAAGTGAAATATATCTCCTATAAAGGAAGTTCCTTGATATATGTCAAGTTTGGAATGTTTCATGAAGAAGGCTTCTAGAGCCGAAAAATGGAACGCGTTAGTCTTGCAAAAGTCCCGCGATGCGTGCCCGTGCGGAGTTTGATTTGGGTTGCCAGAGGTTGCGGTCAATCGCTTCTTGCAGGCGCTGTGCGATGTCCTTGAGTGCGGGGGCATTGGCATTGGCGATGAAGTCGCGTGTCGCCTCATCTTTGATAAAAGCCTCTTCGACAAGATCGAAGTGGTGGTTGCGCACGGCCCCTGTGGTTGCGGCAAAGGCGAAGAGATAGTCCATAGTTGCCGCGATTTCGAACGCGCCCTTATAGCCGTGACGTTTCACGCCGTCGATCCATTTGGGGTTCACGACGCGGCTGCGCACCACGCGCCCGATTTCATCGTCGAGCGTGCGGATGACGGGCCGCTCAGGGCGCGAGTGATCGTTGTGGTAGATCGGCCGGTCTTGCCCTTGCAGCGTGCTGATGGCGGCGGCGGCGCCACCTTCGAACTGGTAATAGTCGTCACTGTCGAGGATATCGTGTTCGCGATTATCCTGATTTTGCACCACGGCTTCGGCCTGCGACAGCCGCGCCTCAAAGGCTTTTCGGTCCTTGCGGCCCTCAGCGCCTTCGCCGTAAGCGTAGCTGCCCCATTCCAGATAGGCCTCGGCGAAATCCGATTTGTCGGCCCAGATGCGCTCGTCGATCAGTGCCTGTAGGCCCGCGCCATAGGCGCCGGGCTTGGAACCGAACACGCGGGTCTGGTCTTCGCCCGCTTTGGCGCGTGCAGCGGCGGGGTTCAGATCATCGGGTTCATCCATGTCCTGCACCGCACGCGCGGCGCTATCGACGAGCGCGATCAGTTGCGGGAAGGCATCGCGGAAGAAACCCGAGATGCGCAGGGTCACGTCCACACGGGGGCGGCACAGGACGGATTGGGGCAGCACCTCAAACCCTGTGACGCGCCGGTTGGCACTGTCCCATGTGGGTTTGACACCCATGAGTGCCAGCGCTTGGGCGATATCGTCGCCACCTGTCCGCATATTGGCGGTGCCCCATGCGGTGACCAGCAGGCTGCGGGGCCAGTCGCCGTGGTCTTGCAGGTGTTTTTCGATCAGCAGGTTCGCGGATTTCCACCCCAAGGCCCAAGCGGTGGGGGTCGGCACGGCGCGGCTGTCGACCGAGTAGAAGTTCCGCCCGGTGGGCAGCACATCCATGCGCCCGCGTGTCGGTGCACCCGATGGACCGGGGGCGA
>NZ_DASYOK010000377.1:0-20427 GCF_036007805.1 Yoonia sp. | reverse complement strand
GCCCGCCACACGAGTTTGCGTGGCGTGTTGCGGTTGGTGCGCAGAGCTTGAAGCTCAGCACGGGCGGCGGGGCCAAGGTAAAGGCAGATATCGGAGCGTCTCATGAGCCCGAACATGGCACACAATTCCAGCCTTGGGACTTTTGTGTCAGGTGGCGAACACTAGGTCAACCTCAATTCAACTGGGTCTTTGGCTTGTTGCTACCAAACCTTTGTCTTTTCACACGCCGTCTGCTCCCGCCTGGATCGCAGCCCTGATCTTCGGCGTCGTCGTCGCCTGCTTGTGAAGAGAAATCAGCATCTCGTATCCCCATCCCGAACCTTGCGCAAAATCGATCGTGCCATGAAAAGTGCAGATCGGCGAGGGTCTATGTGATCATCCGGGATGGAACATCTAGGACTTTGCTTTCTCCAAACTTGTTTTCCCAACCTTCGCGCTTGCGGGTAATTGGCACCAGATGGCTGTCTGAGTGATCTTTCCGCAGATTGTCTTGAAAAAGTCAGTATTCTGGCTCGAAGAGGCGCATCGACAGGATATTCTTCTGGGAAATCGTTGGTTCTCAAACGTAATTGTCAGACAATCAACCTTGAAGAACATTATTTCAATCTTTCGGAGCATCTTTTGGTGTGCGGGGTGTTTCAACAAAACCTGCCCTTCATGACATGGTTGCATCTCTACCGGGCCTACCGCCTGCTGCATTGGCCTTCGCTTTATCAATTGGTCCAGGCGATGCGCCAGTGCTAAGGCTACATCAAATTACTTGGGGCTACCAATGCATCTCACGGAACACGTGCGTGACCGTTCGACACATTGCACGATGGAACAAATGCAACGACGTTGAGCAGTCGCAAGAGCTGCGGATGTTGCTCGCGCAATGATCAGGCGAAGGGACGCTGCGCACGTCGCCATGCCCCAGGGCTCATACCGCGTGCCCGACGGAAGGCATACGACAATGTCTCTGCATGCCCATAACCGACTGCAGTGGCGATGTCATATAGCGGCATACTTGTCGTAGATAGAAGGCGCTCGGCCTTCGCAATCCTGAGAGCGGTCAGCGAAGCGCCGGCCGCTGTGCCCGTCTGCGCACGATGGGCAGCCCGGAATGAACTTTCCGACAGTCCGGCCTGCGACGCAACATCCACCAAGCTGCGGATCAAGTCCAGTCGTTCTGCAGACAGGCGCCAAGCCCGGTCAATTCGGCTCTCGGGTGCGGATGTGGATTCCGTTTGGGAAAACGCATCTAGGATAGCCGTGACAAGGCGGATGCGCCGCGCAACCCCCGCGCCTTCTGATGCCAGCCGGAGCGAAAGAACAATCATGGTCTGGAGCGCCATCACCTCGGCCCGATGCGGGCGGCGGTGGCCGTTGGGCCAGTCGCCTGGCAATCGAAAATGACATATAGATGCCTCAACATGCGCGGTATACGCCCGGCCTTCAAAGGCAGTTCCGGGCAACAACAGGATGCCGTCTGGCGCGGTCAAATCAATCTTTGCGTCATGTCCCGCAACATCAAGCCCTACGGAGCCTTCGTGTATCCAGAGCAGATCAAAATGCGGCCAAGTCATTGGCCCCACCAGAAACCGCCGGTCGAACCGACCGGTGTCCTGACGAATGATCTCGATGCCGTCAGCGAAAAACAGGATGAAGTCCTTTATGATCGATTTTCCTAACTCTGTACCGATCCGCTGAGTCGCGCAAGTACTGTGAATTTGCGTAACGTTGAACCATCAGGGAGGCACCGATGAACCAAGACTTAACCTTATCAGCCACGCTCAACTCCGATTTTGACCGCGATGGCTTTGTCGCAATCAATCCGCTCTTCACCCCAGAGGAAATGACAGCAATAAACGCTGAGGTGGCGTGGTTCCTGAAGGAAGGGGTGTCGAAGATGCCAGCCGACCGAGTTTACCTTGAGGATCGTGATGATCCTACCAGTATTAAACAGTTGCAGAAGCTTTTTGAGTATAGCCCATTCTTTCACTCGATGATGTTCGACGGCCCGATCCGCCGCATCGCGTCGGCTGTGATGGGCGATGAAGCAGTGCCTGTAAACATGCAGTTCTTCAACAAACCTGCAGGCATCGGCCAGCCAACTCCGCCTCATCAAGACGGTTACTATTTTCACCTCGACCCGCCGTTGGCAGTCACAGGATGGTTGGCACTCGAACCGGTGGACGAAGAGAACGGCTGCATCCATTACGTCGGTGGATCGCACCGTGGTGACGGGTTTCGACCGCATGGGTTCACGTCTGTTCTCGGGTTCTCGCAGGGGATGACAGATTTTGGTACGGACGAGGATAAAGCCGGCACTGTCGCCTGCCCTGGAGGCCCTGGTACTTTTCTCATGCACCACGCAAAGACGATTCACTGGGCAGGGCCAAACAGTTCCCCCACTCGGTCAAGGCGTGCGCTGGGTTTCATCTATTATGCGGCTCGCGCGAAGGTAGATGTCGCCGCCAAGGAAACATATCAGATGACGCTCGACGCTCGGTTGAAATCTGAAGCCCGCATCTGAAAGCATGGGCATGATCATGCGAGAATCGCCATGTTGACCCGTCCGTTTGGGCGGACAGGTTGGATGGTCAGCGCACTGACCTTCGGCGCCTGGCAACTGGGTGGCACCTGGGGTGCGCTGGAAGAGGGCGAAGGGCGTGACGTATTGTTGTCGGCAATTGACGGCGGCGTGAACTTGATCGATACAGCGCCCGCCTATGGAAATGGCCGCAGCGAAGAAATTGTTGGTCGTGCGCTAGCCCTGCGTCGGGGTACGGATGTGCGAGTGGCAACGAAGATCCTTCCCTTGGCCCGCCAGACGGGACCGCGTGCCATCGATTCAATCTGCGGTCAATATCCGTCCGATTATGTGCGGGTCGAGGTGGAAGGATCTTTGCGCCGTCTTGGGCGCGACCGTATTGACCTCCTTCAGCTTCATCTCTGGGCCGAGGATGGGCTGGAGAATCTTGATTGGCTGCCGACTATTCTGGATCTGCAGGTGCAGGGCAAGGTAGGTTGGATTGGTGTCTCACTACCCGACATCCAATCCAACACCGGCGTTGCATTGGCGCGGACACAGCTGGTCACATCTATCCAAGTAATGTTCAACATTTTTGAACAGTCGCCGCAAGACCAACTATTTCCCTCTGGCCTTGGGACACAGACCGCTTTCATTGCGCGTGTACCATTTGACTCCGGCTCCCTTACCGGGACATGGACAGCCATGACACGCGACAGATGGGCAGCCGACGACAAGCGCCGACAGATGTATACAACCGAACGAATGGCCGAAACGCTCGCGCGGGTTGGTGCGGTGCGGGAAGACATCGCAGGACATTACTCCGACATGTCAACCGCCGCGCTCAAGTTCTGCCTATCAGACCCTGCCGTCTCGACTATCGCGTGCGGAATGCGCTCGGTGGCTGAGGTCGAGGCGAACCTTGCGGCGCTGGCCGCCCCACCGATGCCAACCAAGCTTGCCGCGCGCTTATCAAGGCACCATTGGCCACATGACTTCTACTGAGCCTATCCCCCTGCGTATCGCCTATGGCCCACATCCCGGACAGTTCGGCGATCTCTACTTGCCCGCAAGGTCAAGCCCGGCACTCCCAGTAGCCGTCGTGCTGCATGGTGGCTGGTGGAAAGACAATCAGACACTCGACAGCTATCCCACTCACGCCCTTGTTTCATGGCTTGCCAAACGTGGGGACGTGGCCGTCTGGAATCTGGAATACCGGCGCATGCAGGCCACAGGTGACAACACGCAGGCGCCTTGGCCTATTACGTTGGCTGACGTTGCGACCGGGATCGACCTTCTGGACGAAATTTCCGCTGTCAACCCTGAGCGGATCGTTGTTTTTGGCCATTCAGCTGGCGCCCATCTTGCGGCCTGGGCCGCCTGCCGCATCGCTCTGCCAGCGGAAAGCCCGCTATGGCGGGAGCGGCCCGTGGTTCCGCGCGGTGTCGGTCTGGTGGCTGGCGTCCTCTCTCTTGACCGATCTGGCGATCTTGAACAGCCAGTGCAGGTGACGCGCCTGCTGGGCGGCGCGCCCGAGGCCATGCCTGAGAGGCTCCGCCAGACCTGCCCCTCGATTTTGTCGCGTGGGCTCAGGCTGCAGGGGTTTTGCCTTCATGGTGACGTCGATCAAGTAGTTTCCTTGGATCAAGCGCGGATGTTCATAGAAGCCGCCGGGACTGGAATCTCACTTCATCGCCTGCATGGTGGCACCCACTTCAGTATGCTGCCTGGTGAAAACATGATCTCAGAGCATTGGCGGACACTCACGCAACTTGTCAGCAATATGGTAAACGAGGTCTGCTCATGAAAACGAACTACTCTTACTTTATCGCAGACAACATGGCCAAATACCCAGGCAGAGCACGGCATGAAACACGTCCAATGTGCATTCAATCTTGTCCCGCCGCGGGTCAGGTTAAAGCGCTGGCGCCAGAGCATCAAGAACTGCATCATGCTTGGATACTATTTGTGGCAGTGGGGACTTGATGCGGCCGTTGCAGCTTTCACCAAGCATTGTAACCATCATCAGCACCACAGAGCCGCTGGCATTTTGGCATCTGCGTCTAGTTCCGGCGGAGGTATTGTAGAACACAGACTATCCCGGGCCAGAACTTTATCCTAAACGGCTAGCAGCATAAGCGCATCAATCTAGCCATACGTTTGCAAAACGAAATCACCCTTTTCCAGATCATTCAATGACGGACAGCCAAACCTCATTTATTTTTTACTGCGAGTGTCCAAATGCCAGCAAAACCAATCTCAGAAACTGTTCTGACCGAACACTCTCGTGTCAAAGTAATGCGTAAGAACGCGCTGCGGCAACTCGCTTTCTTTCGCGGTAGTCTTGCGCAAAACGGACGCTTTGATGTGCTCGATCGCGCCGGGCGACCTATTTCTGGTCAGCCGCAAGAATTAATCACTACCACACGTCTGACTCATTCCTACGCCTTGGGGCAAATCGCCGGAGCGCCCGACTGTGCGCCAATGGTCAATGCAGGACTTCATGCGCTGCTCGACTGGCATCGAGACCCGGTGCACGGCGGGTATTGCTGGTCGTTCAGCGCGGAAGGGCCCGTAAACGGCAACAAATTGGCATATGGCCATATGTTCGTTCTGCTCGCAGCTTCCAGCGCCCTTGCCGCCGGGCATGATCTGGCAGCCGATTTGCTGGGCGACATCCGTTCTGTCATTGAGCGCTACTTCTGGGATGAAGATATGGGTTTAATGCGCGAGGAGTTTGGCCATGACTGGTCCCACTTTTCTAGCTACCGCGGCATGAACTCGAACATGCACGGGGTAGAGGCGCACCTTGCCGCTTTCGAGGCAACAGGCGAGCAACTCTACCTCGACCGAGCAGGGCGGATTCTCGAATTCTTCACAGGCGTGATCGCCCCAGCCAATGACTTCCGACTCCCTGAGCACTACACCGAGGACTGGCAGGTCGACGGAACCTATTCCGGGGACCCGATGTTCCGGCCGGCGGGCACTACGCCGGGCCACTCCTTCGAAATGGGACGTTTATTGATCCAGCACTGGGACTTGTCTGGTAGGCCAGACACCGACGCTCCGGCACGGGGCAGACGCTTGATCGAGACCGCTCTGACCGACTCGTGGCTGCCTGAGGGTGGTTTTGCCTACACGCTGGATTTTAAGAGACAGGTGGCGGTACAAAATCGTTACTGGTGGCCGGTGACCGAAGCTATTGGCGCTGTCGCGACACTCTTAAAGGTGGACGGCTCTCACGAGGATGCTGTTTGGTATGATCGACTATGGAGTGTTGCGGAGCAATTCTTCATTGATACTGAGCACGGAGGTTGGTTTCCGGAAATCGATGCCGCAGGGCGTCCAGATGAGAGCCAATTCATTGGAAAGCCCGACATATATCATGCACTGCAGGCTGAGCTGTTCCCGCGTGCGCCAAACGTTTCACGATACTACGAAGGCGTAAAGGATTTGTTGGTTTGACACCACTGCTGATTACAGCGGTTGATGCTGATAAACAGGTAGTTTGGCAAAAAGACGATGGTGTTGGCAAGTGAGGGCATGTCGCGATCACCGCAGTCCCCGCTACACAACGCGCATATCGGATCTGCCAGTGGTACGCTGAGCGCTCACGTTGGTTGACTATGGATTGTCCGTCGTCGAATTATTTGGAACAGGCGGCGTGATTTTGGTCAGGATGGCTCCGCCGGCTCTATGGGTTGATGTTGTGCTACTTGGCACAAGTAGCAGCCGGACCAGCAACTAGGGATCGACCGACGGGCGGCCCGTGTGGCTGTCGAATTCTGTAAGATGGGCACGGATGCTGCTCACGTTGACGAACCGGTCGATGGATCGAAGCAGGTGATCCTTGAGAATGTGATACTCCAGCGTGAACGCGTAAAACAGCGCCGCGGTCCGATCATCGCAAATCCTCGCTTCAATTATAGGAAGTGAATCAGCAGTTCATATCTCGATCAAGGAAGAGTTTTTCAACGAAATATCCCGAATTGTTGCCCTTGAAGCCCTTACCCAAGTGACCATCGGCCAACTACGTCAGACGGCAACCTTCTGTCGGGTGGAGCACATTTAAGCGTCATCTTGCGATTATGATCGTGATGTTTTACGTCAACACCACGTCAACCACTCAACGTCTGTTTGCCTACGTCTCAAACCGTCTCAACGCACCCAATGTTGGTGGAAGTCGGTGAACAGAGTGAGTGAAAACAAAGGCTTATCGGCTAAGTGGCTGTTTTTGAATAATAAAGCAAAATCAGACACTTACGACTCATAACCTGAAGGTCGTCAGTTCAAATCTGACTCCCACAACCAAATCTAGCAAATAAAATAAACGTTTAAGACAGCGGTATCATAATACCATCTGCTTTTTGCACGTTTACGTCAACGCCACGTCAACACTGACAAGGAAAACTGCATTGGCGTGCATCCAGCGGCATTCGCGTGTAATCGACCCCGACAAAATGTCCGTGGCTGGCCTCTTTGGCGCTTACCTTATTCGATAAGGGTGGACACTTCGCCAGTCTCCATAGTGACAACCTTACCGTTAAAGATAAATTGCCTTGCGGGCGCCCCTTGTTGCGTCTATATTTACCTTAAAAGGTAAGGTGGTACTGATGGTCGATAATGCCGAGAAGAAGCTGCTGGTGGATGCTGGCAAACGGATCCGCGAGACCCGATCCGCGCAGGGTTTAAGCCTGGAACAGCTGGCCCGGCTGACTGGTATCAGCGCGCCTGCCTTGTCATTAATAGAAACAGGCAAGCGCGATCCGCGGCTAACGACCCTTAAGCGCATCGCTGATGCTTTACGCGTGTCTCTGACGACGTTGATCGCAAACGGCTCTGACGTGGTCGAGCCCAGCCCTTCGTCGTCCACAGGGGGCTATGATCTGGGAGAGTATCATTGACTGGCTCCGTTCCCATCTGGTTTGGTGACCTCGCGGTGGGGCAGGTCGACGTTGCCGCTGATGGGTCTCTCTCTTTGCAATATGCTAATCGATGGCTGCAGACGGCTGGGGCCTTCCCCCTGTCTGCTACTATGCTGCTCCGCGCCGACCCCTATCCCTCTGATGTCATCTCCCCCTGGCTGGCGAACCTCTTGCCAGAGGAAGAACAGCTTCGGGTTCTGACCCGATCTCTCGGCCTCGACCAGGCGGACGCTCTGGCTGTTCTGGCAGAGATTGGGGGTGACACTGCGGGGGCTCTTTCGTTCGGGGTAGCAACGGATCGCGTCCTCTGGTCTTATACGCCGCTGACGCAATTCTACGGCACTGATGATCCGCAGGAAGCGTTGGAGCGGCACTTCAGTGACCTCGCGCGCCGGCCGTTTCTGGTGGGCGAAGAGGGAGTTCGGCAATCCCTGGCCGGTGGTCAGAAGAAGTCGGCGCTCGCTGTTCTGGGGCCTGAAGGTGCGCCTGTGCTGCGCTTGCCAGAGCGCGGTGACGTACTCGCCATTCCTCTCAACGGCGCCCCGTCCACACTGATCGTGAAGCCCGATAACCCCAATCTGCCCGGCATTACCGAGAACGAGGTTTGGTGTCTGCGAATGGCGCAGGCCATCGGCATCGAGGCTGCCCAAGTGACGATCCTGAAATCCTCGAAGCGGACGGCGATTGGTGTGTTGCGCTATGATCGCAGGGTGGGGCGGAATGCGCAGCTGTTACGCCTGCATCAGGAAGACTTTGCTCAGGCGAACGGTCTGCCACCTGGGCGGAAATATGAGCGTGGCACGGTGCGCGGCCTCGATTTGAAAACCCTGCTAGAAACCGGACGTCATGTTAGTGCGACCGACGCTTTGGCGCTGCTTGACCAAGTCATCTTCAACATTCTTGTCGCGAACACTGATGCGCATGCGAAGAACTATTCTCTAATCCTGCCAGTGGGGGCAGCACCGCGGCTGGCCCCGCTTTATGATGTATCGACAGTGCTGTCCTGGCCCCATGTCGCAAAGTCATACGCTCAATCCATCGGCGGCAAAACGCGGCGCCCGGACATGATCGCAGGACGGCACTGGGAAGCGATGGCACGCGAGATAGGCTATCGACCAACTGACGTCCGAAACCGAGTGCAAGAGCTTGTGGATAAGCTGGTGGCGAGCAGGGTGAGCGTCACAGCCGATATTGCAGCAATCCCGGGCTCGACAGAAGGGTATGTTACGCAAACGGCCGACGCTGTTGAAGCCAACGCGCTGCGCATGGCGGGGAGACTGTAGGTGGCAGGAAAGCCGACGCAAAAATGGACGTTCAAACCGGGCATGCGCGCGGGCGCTTATAGCTGGAAGTCATCGGCCATCTGGTTCACCGTTCCTGCGAAAAACGGATTGAATGGATGTTATAGAGCACCAATGCGCTTATCACTATGACGCCGCCAAGTAAGGCTTTCTGACCCGGATTTTCACCTATGACGAGCCAGACCAGAAGGGGCGCGAGGATGGATTCGAGCAGGATTAACAAAGAAACTTCACCTGATTTGATATAGCGCGGACCGAGCGTGAGAAGGCAACTTGCTGCGCCAATGAACGCGCCATGTGCCAAAAACAACGGCCATTGTGGGCCGAAATCTGGACCCGGAATAGAGATAAGCCCAAGGATCAACGCCGTCCCGAGGTACGCGCAAGGGATGGCCGGGATCATCGAGACGTCTTTGACGCATCGCACTGCGGTCAAAGCGCCGGCGTAGGATGCGCAGACCAAAAGGGCGCAAAGATCACCTTGCCATGATGAAACATCGTTCTCATGTGATCCGGCTGCTATGATTGCCAACCCACCCATTACTGCAGCCATCGTCACCACCATACGCAAGCGAATTGGCTCGCCCAAAAAGATGCGGCTAAAGATTGTCGCAAAAATTGGCATCGCGGCCAGAATAAACACCACATTCGCCACGCTTGTCCATGCGATCGCGAGGACAAAGCCGATATTTGTCGTGCCGAGGAGTAGGACATATACCAAACCGATACGTCCCGTGCGCAGAACGGCCAGAAACGCGCCCCAGCCTTGAAAGACAAGAACAAGCGCGAAAATAATGAATCCAGCGATGAGACCCCGCCAAAAGGCTGTGACTAAGGGGGCTGCTTCGATCAGCCGAATAAACAATGCGTCCGGCACGACAAGCAGGACGCCAAAGATCGTGATCAACACACCTTTTGAATGTGACGTCATGGGGTTAGTGGTGTGGCCGGTGTGGGCCCAGTATCCAAGTTTTCCTGGCGCAGGCGACTGCCTGTCGATTTCGCATGCTCGGCTATATTCTCCATCGATGTCAGCCAGACATCGCCTTGTTCGACGATCCGTTCAAGATGCCGTTCCAGTTCTCGCCAGCGGGCAAGGCGCCCAGTCAGGAAGGGGTGGAGTACGGGCATCCAGAACCCTCCAGCCTCATACATAGCGTCAAATTCCTCTATAAAGGCTTTGATGCCATCGGATGGACCACGCACAGGCATGATGTAATCCAGCTCACCCATGTGTGCGAAGGGCGGCCAATCGTCGGTTCCCCAGTGCGGCGGGATCTCGATGAGTGAACCTGAGTTGGTGACAACCTCGTAGGGAAGGTCATCCGCCATCATAGAGCTATCATATAGGAAATCATGCTCGATCAATCGGTTCACGATAGCGGGGGTGATGCTGTACACAGGCGCGCGGTAGCCGCGCGGTTTGTGCCCTGTCATTTTGATGTGAGTGTCCAGTGCACGCTCGAAAAGCTCAGCCTCTACTTCGTCCGAATGTTCCATAGGATCTTCGTGGGCCCAAGAATGGTGGCCAATCTCATGGCCGTCTTTCAGGATCGCCTCAACAGTGTCGGGGTATTCCTCCATCACCCATCCAGGCATGAAAAATGTCTGCGTAAGTTCAAGCCGGCGGTAGGTTTCCAGAATGCGCGGCACTGCAACAGTCGGGCCATAGCGGCCCATCGAAATGGGTTGAAGGCGCAGGTCTGCATCTTTAGGCCGCCCGACCCGCACAAGAGAGTCGGCATCAATATCAAACGTGACCGATGCTGCGCACTTCTTGCCATTAGGCCATGACATAGGATGAAGAAACATTGTTTTCCTTTCTGAAAATCTGTACGCACTTGCTATGCAGTAACCGTCGCTTGAACCGCAAACAGCGCGTCTAGATCATTGCGAATGCGGCGCAAAACGTCCTCTATTTGTAAATTTTCCGAGCATACAAATTGGATGAACCGCGCGTTCTGAAGGTGGAACAGCGCCTTACCCAAATGTTCGGGCACCACAGACGGCGGCAACGCCCCCGCTGCTTTCATCCGCTCCATCTTTTGCACAAGAACCTGCGCGAGCTCTTGGTCCAGATCGAAATACGGTTTGCTGACGGAATCGTCAGCGTTGGCTGTTACCGTTGCGATCACCTGCCGCCAAATCACCTTCCGAAGATTGGCGACTGCGTGTTCCATAATCGTTTTTGAGAATGACAGCATAACTTCTGTGACAGTTTGCGGACAGTTTGCCAGTTCTTTATTTAATCGGGTGACCAATGTGCGGTCATTTTCGGCGACAAGCGCCAATAGGATGCCCGATTTTGTCCCATAGTAGTTATGGACAGTGACACCTGACATGCCTGCCGCCTGTGCAATGTCTTCAATTGTCGTCTTTTCGAATCCATGCTTTAGGAACAGGGACTTTGCCACCTGAGCAATTCTGGCCTGACGATCTTCTTTTTGCCGTTCTCTCAGTCCAGTCACAGCAGCCTCCTCGCGTTCACATACTGCAACTATAAGAGGCAATCTTGTGGAAAATCAAACTAAAAACTTTAGTAAGTTAAATATTTTGTTGCATAAAGGATTTTGCTGGATAAGGGTTTAATGTAACTTCAACCAGGAAAGGACATCTCATGCGAATTTTCAATGCACTCGGCGCAGCGGCCCTGCTGTCTGCAGGCATCAGTGCGGGCACTGCCGCCGCTGATGAAATCAAAGTGGGGATCTGTGTTTCATGGCCGGGATACGCGATGCTTGAACTGGCGCGTCAGCAAGGTTTTCTGCCTGAGCACGATCTGGATATTACAATTTTTGAAGACCCTCTTGGTGGTCACTCAGCCTTGGCGGCTGGGCAAATTGACGTCTATGGTTGCACTGCTGATTACACACCGATCATCGTTGACCAGGGCTTTGATGTTGTAAACGTAGCCTTTTTGAACCCGTCTTATGGAGTTGATCATATCATTTTGGCCCCCGAGGTTGAAGTCGAGACGCTCGCCGGATCAAAGGTATCCGCACCCCAAGCCTATATTGGGCATCTTCTGATGGGGATGTGGTTGGACCGTGAAGGTGTTGATCTCGACACTGTCGAATGGGTTAACCTGAATGCAGACGAGGCCGTTGGCCCGATGCTGTCGGGCGATCTTGCGGCGGGCTACATGTACGAGCCATGGATTTCTCAGGTTCTTGAGGCAAGCCCTGGTGCCCGCAGCGTGATCAATACCGGTGATGCCGAGCTTCTGAAGTCGGGCATTTACATGGACGCGATGTATATGAACAAGAACTTTATTGCTGAAAACCGCGAAGCTGCGGTTGCTGTGCTAAAGGCGCGTTGGGATGGTCTGACTTATTGGAACCAAAACGTCGAAGCGGCGAACAAGGCAATGGCTGCGTTTTTGCAATGGCCTGAAGAAGACATCGGTTATGTAATTGGGACGGACGGCAAAAGCCTTGATGGCGGCATCTACATGCTCGACTTTGATGAGTCCGCACGGATGTGTGGCGTGCTGGAAGGTGAGCCGCCGTTTGGTATGGAAAATGGTGCTATGACCGGAACAATCGCGACTATCAACGAATGGTGGATCAGGTTGGGGCTGATGGAAAACACGATTGATGCCGCCGCTGGTGTTGATTGTAGTTTGATGGGTGATCTTGTTGCGGCAGGCTACCGCCAAGACCTTCAACCAAACTGATTTAACCAAGTCCCTGCGCGTACCGATGTTTCGCGCAGGGCTTTTGATATATGAGACAGCGAATGACAAACAACAAACCCAAACCGGACTTCTTTGCGGTCCGGGGCTCCGTTGGACATTTGCAAAGCACGATATCCGCAATCGGCATTTGGGCCGTTTTCTTCGGTGTCTGGGTTTTGGCCACAAGTTCCGGCTGGGTGAATGACCTCTTGGTGCCGTCCCCGCAAAAGGTTTTGGCCGCCACCTATGATTTATTCATAAATCGGGGGTTTACGAGCGACGTCTTGATCTCCATCTGGCGTGTGTTTATTTCGTTTGCGATAGCCTGCGCAGTTGCTATCCCACTCGGAGTTGCCATGGGAACATTTGCGTCGATTGAAGCGATTTTTGCCCCGTTTGTATCGGCATGGCGTTATTTGCCTGCGCCGTCATTTATTCCTATTTTGTTGATGTGGTTCGGTACCGGAGAAGCACCAAAACTCGCGCTATTGGTGATCGGCGTCATCTTCTTTCTGATCACTTTGGTGATGGATCATACTAAAAATGTTCGCAAAGAGCTGATCGAAACGGCGCTAACGTTGGGCGCTAATCGCTATGTCGTGGTTCTAAAGGTCGTCTTCCCCGCGGCACTTCCCGATATCGTAACAGCCATGCGGCAGATGTTGGCGATGGGCTGGACTTATCTCGTCATCGCAGAAATTGTAGCATCAACAACGGGGATTGGGGCAATGATGATGCGCGCACGGCGCTTCTTGAAAACCGATGAAATACTGGCGGGTATCGTCGTGATTGGCATTCTTGGCCTGCTGACGGACGTGATGTTCAGAATGCTTCATCGTCGTTTGTTCCCC
This sequence comes from Yoonia sp., assembly GCF_036007805.1. Taxonomy (GTDB): domain Bacteria; phylum Pseudomonadota; class Alphaproteobacteria; order Rhodobacterales; family Rhodobacteraceae; genus Yoonia. Next base: position 7,162 of record NZ_DASYOK010000377.1, on the reverse strand, counting down.
TATCTCGAGGTTAAGAACTGATGTCTGGCACCCAACTTGAAGTTCGCGATATTTCCAAGACATTTGTACTTGGTGGCGGCAAAACTTTGCAGGCCGTTGACGGTGTTTCTTTTGGCGTCGACCAAAATTCTATCTGTGTCCTGCTTGGCCCGTCAGGCTGCGGTAAGTCGACGGTTCTGCGGATGATGGCAGGTCTGGAAACCCCGACAAGTGGTGCGGTCGTCATTGGTGGCAAAACAGTTACCGGACCGGGCCAGGATCGCGGCATGGTGTTTCAGGCCTACACATCATTTGATTGGCTGTCCGTACGCAAGAACGTCGAATTCGGCATGAAGGTGAACGGTGTAGATGCGGCAAGGCGTCGCGAACGGGCCGATCATTTTCTTGGCCTTGTTGGGCTCATTAAATTTGCTGAAGCTTATCCGTCGCAACTGTCTGGCGGCATGCGCCAACGGGTTGCGATTGCGCGCACGCTGGCCAATGATCCAGAGGTGTTGCTTATGGATGAACCCTTTGGCGCGCTGGACGCAGAAACCCGTTGGTTGATGCAAGAATTGATGATCGACGTAGCCGAAAAGACAAACACGACAATGGTGATCGTAACCCATGATCTGGAAGAGGCTATTTTCCTTGCTGACAAAATCATCTTTCTGTCCAGCCATCCGGGCCGCCTGAAAGAAGAAATTATTCCCGCGTTCAAAGGCGGTAAAAGGATCGGCGATAAGGAACATATCATCCGGATGGATGGCTATTCAGAGCTTGAGGAAAAACTGATGCGCTTGATGCGCGAAGAAGGTCATCGCCGGACTTAGGAGGGGCAGACGTGTCTATTTCATTTGATTTTAGGGGCAAATCTGTTCTTGTCACCGGTGCCAGCAGCGGCATTGGCCAAGGTGTGGCCGCCGCGTTCGCACGGGCGGGTGCCGATCTGACAATCCTCTCCGATACCGATGGCATACACGACGCCGCCGCCGCGATGCATGGTAGGGCGAAAGCGATCAAATGCGATATCTCTGATGCGAGCGCAGTAACAGCCGCGCTTGCCGATATTGAACGCGTTGACATTCTGGTCAACAACGCTGGCCTCGAAAAACCCACACCGCTCAGTGGAACAAACCCCAACGGCGATGCGACGTTTGAACGTGTGATGGCCATCAACGTGAACGGAACACGCAACGTTACCGACACGTTGATCAACCGTATCCCAGACGGCGGGCGCATTATCATCACCGCGTCGATTTGGGCGAAAACGGCCGTGGGGGGGTTTTCTGCTTACGTCGCTTCAAAACACGCCAATGTCGGCCTGATGCGCACCTGGGCGCAAGAGCTTGGGCCGCGCGGCATCCGCGTAAATGCTATTTGCCCGGGCTGGGTAAAAACGGGCCCTGCCATGGCTTCTTTGAGTGAACTGGCGACAACCAGCGGAACCACCGAAGACGGATTGCTCGCTGACGTCATGTCTGCACAGGCCATTCATGGCTTGATGACCCCCGAAGACATGGCCGACACCTATCTGTTCCTTGCCAGCGATGGCGGCCACAACATCACAGGACAGGCCATTAACGTCGATCGTGGTGAGGTGATGTCGTGACCCTTTCAGGCCAGACCGCGATCGTCACAGGGGGATCACGCGGCATTGGGCGGGCGATTTGTATTGCATTGGCGCAGCAGGGAGCGAAGGTTGCCTTTTGTCATGCCGATGACCCCGAGGCGGCAGAAACCTTGGTCGCTATCAATGCCCTGAGCGAAGGGTTTGCCTTTGTCTGTGATGTCTCCAATGAGGGCGAAATCGACAGTTTCTTTACCTCAACGCAACAGGCATTGGGCGTGGCAACGATCCTTGTGAACAATGCGGGCATCCTGAAAGAAGCCCCACTTTCGCAAACTGAAGTGCGAGATTTTGATCGCGTCATCGCCGTTAATCTGAGGGGCGCGTTTCTTGCGTCACGGGCCTTTGTGCGGCGCACCACGACGGGGCGGATCATTTGCATTGCCAGTGATTTGGGCGTTCTGGGGCGTGAAAACATGATCGCCTATTGCGCATCAAAGGGTGCCATCATCAGCATGACGCGCAGCATGGCCCATGAATTCGCGCCGGACATCTTGGTCAACGCCGTCGCGCCCGGATCAGTCGCCACAGACATGACAAAACCTGAATCCATGAGCGCAGAGGCGCTGGCAAAAGACCTCGCTACTCCTTTGGCGCGTTTTGGCGACCCAAAAGAAATCGCGTCGATGGTTCGTTATCTCGCGGGCCCCGACAGTACATTCATCACCGGCCAATGTTTTGGCGTAAACGGCGGCAGCGTGATGCGCTAATGGAGAATAGCAATGAGTGATACATATTTTCAACCGGTGTCTGGTTTCGATCTTCCGCGTTTTGCAGGTATCCCGACGTTTATGCGCCTGCCGCATGTTGCGCTGGACGATCCGAAGATCAAAGACGTCGATATTGGCCTGATCGGTGTGCCGTGGGATGGTGGAACCACAAACCGCCCCGGCCCCCGCCACGGCCCCCGCCAGCTGCGGGATATGTCGACAATGATGCGGGCACAAAATGGAGGCACTGGTGTGCGTCCGTTCGAATTGGCCAACTGTGCAGATCTTGGCGATGTTGCGCCCAACCCGGCGGATTTGATGGCGACAATGGCGCGAGTCACAGCGTTTTATGAAAACGTGAAGGCGGCCGGCATTCGTCCACTAACGGCTGGTGGGGACCACCTGACATCCCTGCCTGTGCTGCGTGCTTTGGCAAAAGATGCGCCTGTTTCGATGATCCATTTCGACAGCCACACAGATCTTTTTGACAGCTATTTCGGCGGCACACGGTACACTCACGGAACGCCGTTTCGCCGCGCGGTTGAAGAGGGGCTTCTTGATCCCAAAAAAGTCGTTCAAATCGGTATTCGCGGCACGACCTACGACAGCGAAGACCGTGATTTCGCTGAGGCTGTCGGAATTCGTGTCATACCGATTGAAGAATTTCATGCACGCGGTGTGGACGACGTGATGCAAGAGGCCTGCGATATTGTCGGAGAGTCTGAGACTTATATTTCCTACGATATAGATTTTGTGGACCCTAGCTTTGCGCCCGGAACTGGCACCCCCGAAATTGGGGGGCCAAACTCCTACCAAGCACTTCAGGTTGTTCGCGCATTGGACAAAGTGAACATAATTGGCGCAGACCTCGTCGAAGTGTCCCCGCCCTTTGATCAAAGCGGAAACACAGCATTTCTTGGGGCCTCCATCATATTCGAGCTTCTATGTGTTATGGTGCCATAGAAGCGTAGCTGAAAGCTTCGCTCTTTAGATCCGTGATGGATTCAACGGGTGGTAGTGAAAACTGTATCCATATGAACGAGGTCGGTGCCAGCGGAATAACGCGCAAGCAATCTAAGGGCACTTTGAAGAATGCGCTATAGTAGTTCTGACAGTCACAATGAACGTTCACTTTGGGACGTTTCCTTCGAGGACAAAATTTCAGTTTTCTGAATGGCGGATACTGCCGCGACAGTTCCGCTGGTAGCGACACCCACAGCAGCAATCGCTGCGCCAACAGGGGGCATCAGTCTCTCCCTACGTTGAAAGCGCGGCGCATCGCGCTGCGGGGGACAAGCCCGAGGCCCTCAGGGCGCAGGCAATAGACTATCTCGCCTGCGACGATGCCGAAGGCTTGGGTCTCGAGGACAGCGAGGTCACCGACCTGGGCAAAGGCGGGTGCGATCTCGGGCAAATGAGCGGCCGCAAATGCCAGGTGGTCGGTGAAACCCGCCTCTTCGAGCAATTGCTGGCCACGTCGCAGGCTGCGGTAGGTGCTGCGCCAACCGCGGGCGAAGTCCCTGCCAGTCACCAGTTTGACCCAGCCTGCAGCAAACAGCGCGCAGTCATGGCGGCCAGGGCGAAACGGCTGCTGGCCAGCTTCCGCAGCATAGGCGATGAGAAGGGTAAGCCGGTCCATCAAGCGCGCTCCCGCTTCTCGCCCCACCAGACGCCGACCTCACCTGCGACATCGGCATAGTCCCGAAAGCGGACACCCGCGTTGCGCCGGCGCATCTCGGCGTCGGACCGCGTCAGTGTCGGCGCCCTCGTCAGGCCCCGCGCGGCGCTTGCGAGTGTCACAGTGGCCTCGCCAGTGCCCCCGACTTCGCCGGTCCGGATCTTCACCTCATCGACCCAGCCCCGAAACACCCGGATCGGCGCGGTGATCAGTTGACCGGTCTCGAGCGACAGAAGACCACGATGGACCTCGGCGGGCGCTAGGCGGGCATCATAGCCGCGCAGAAGCTGTGCAACCTCAGGCGTCAGGGGGCTGAGCGCGACCTGCAGCATTCGCACTTCAAGGCCGATGTCTGCGCGGATCGGTTCCACGCCGATCAAGCCGCCGGCACCATAATAGGTGCGGTTGGTGCCATTGATTGCGATCGTCAGATGGTCGTCGCCTTGCCAGAGGCCGAGCGCCTCTGCTGCGCCGGTCGTGGGGTTGCGGGCAATGACATGCACCATGTGACGGCTGGCCACGCCAGTACGGGCGGAGAGATACTCCGCTGAGGTTGGATCGAGGATGCGCATGGGAGGGGGGTCCGGGTTTGACCGGGTGGAATTTGTGTATTAAATTACACAGTTGTTCGAGGTGCGGCAGACATCAGTATTTGAGTCTTGGGTTGATGGTTTGAAGGGTATGCGGGCGGTTGCCCGTATTGAGGTGCGGTTGCGGCGCCTATCCCTTGGGCATTTGGGCGATGCGAAATCTCTTGGAGATGGCTTCAGTGAGATGCGGATCGATTACGGCCCGTGGTATCGGCTCCATTTTACGCGTCGGGGCGACAGGATCGTGATCCTGCTCCGTGGCGGAGACAAGAAACGGCAGAGCGATGATATCGCCCGTGCGAAACAACTGGCCAAGGAGGCTGACGATGGCACTTACGACACGTCCATGGGATCCGGTTGAACGGCTTTCAACGCCTGAGGCGCAGGAAGCCTATCTCGAGGCCGCCTTTGAAGATGGCGATCCTGACCTGATTGTAGCGGCGATCGGCGATATTGCCCGGGCCCGCGGTATGAGCGAAATTGCGGCCTCTGCGAATGTCAGTCGTGAGGTTATGTACAAATCCTTTCGACAGGGCGGCAATCCAACCCTCAGCACGCTTTCGCAAGTGGCGCGTGCGCTGGGTTACAAGTTGTCCTTTCGGCAGGCTGAGCAGCAGTAAGCAGCTCACCGCAGCGTCTGGATGAAATCAAAGCGGGCCCCACGACTGAGCGCCTGGCGGCCCGCGCCATAGGTCGGGTCTGGCAAAAGCCGTGCTTTGCAGGCGGGGCGGATCAGCTGGACAGCCAGCCCTGTCACCGCGCCCGGGCGCAGGTTGGGGACGACTTCCATGAGGGGCGTGAGCCCGGTGCTTGAGGCCGTGCCGCCGACAACGATGCGATGCAGCCCGTAGCGCACGGGGTTCGCCCCATACTGAAGACCCAACATGTCGCCTGCCGAGAGCGCGTAGCCAGATGGTAGCCCTGTCAACCGCACTTCGCGCATGTTGCTGGCAACCGAGTGAATGGTCACGGTCCTGCTGCCAAGGATGGAGCCCCTGGGATCATTCGCTGGGCCGATCTGGCGGGGATCATGGCACAGAAACGTGGCCCCCGGCTGATCCATCAGCGCGATGAGTGCCTCCATCTGTGCGTGCCTTGGATGATTGGTTTGCGCCAGCCGGATACTGCCGGTCCAGAGCGCGGCGCCAAGACTTGCGCTGATCGCGCTGCCGTCGCCCAATCGCGTATATTCCTGCGGAAGCGACAGCCGAAACGTCACCTCCTCGACGCGCAGCGACCCGAGGAACTGGGCGTGACTGAGTGGATAGGACAACATGACTATCCCCTCCGCCATGGGTCCTGGGAGACCCGCGCCAGTGTACGCGGGGCGACAAGCCGGTCGTATTGCTGCAATGTGCCAGAAACTCCGGCATTGACCATCTCTTCGATCTCGCGATTGCCGCGTGCGCCCTCGACATTGACGGTGATCCCCAGCTGACTCGGCCCGTTTTGACGTCCTGCGGCAACTTCGCGCCGCGAAAGCACCCGCTCACCGCGCTGCAAAATTGCCGGCACCTCATCGGGCCGCAGGCCCACCATGCCACCGCGATGCATGCGTGGCGCGCCCGCGAAGGCCAGCGCCGGTACCGCCCGCATCGGCGCAAGGGCCCCGACCATGCCGCCCGCGTGCAAGACGCTGGCGCTGACCACCGCGTTGCCGCCAGAACTGCCACCACCAAATCCGCCAAAACCACCAAAGGCACCAGACAGCGCATTGGCGATAGGACCCAGTACGGCATTGCGGAATTGCAGCACCGCAAGGTCCGTCAGGATCGAGGCGATCAGCCCCTTGAAATCGACCTTGCCCGTCTTCACGAAATCGCGAAACGCGCTCTCAGCCGAGCGGACCGCGCCGACCAATGTATCGCTGATCCCTTTGCCCCAGTTCATCGCATCATTTGCGTAACCCGCGAGCCCCTCGGAGACAGCGCGCCAGCCGGTGGCCGCCACCTCGGCCCCATCCTTGGCGTCTGTGCCCGCCTGCCGCGCGGCAGCACCGGCACGCGCTGCGGTCTCCTCGGTCTCCTCAAGTGCGGCGTTTAACACCTCGGCCGATACTGTGGCAGCGCTGAGTGCAGCCGCACCGTCTTCCTCCGATCCTGAGACGGCATCGCGCAGCGCTTGCCAGCTGGCCAGCGGCAATGTGGCCCCGGTGGTGAGATCCTGTGCCGCCTGCCGGTAGGTATTGGCATTGGTCAGAGCCTCGCGGGCGGTATCACTCAGACCAAGGTCTGGTGCGCTGAGCAGATCGCGCTCGAACCCACGGGCAAAGCCTTCAGCCGCGCGCCCGCCGATATCCACGGCCTCGGGCACCACCCGCATCCAGCTTGAGAGATCAGGCGGTTCAATCGCCCGGTCCGGACGGCGCCCGCCAAGGGTCAGCAAGCCGTTTACAGCCGATGTGATCCTGGCGATGCCGCTTTCCATCACCTCGATCAGCGCATTGATCGACAGCGCCCCAATACGGCGGAATACATCCGACAGCGCGCTCCAGACCGCCTGCACCGCATAGAACGTTCCTTGAAACGTGTTGACCGCCGCATTGCCAAAGCCCACCACGCTGTTGATCGCTGAG
>NZ_DASYOK010000376.1:0-12954 GCF_036007805.1 Yoonia sp. | reverse complement strand
CCCGCCGCCTGCGCATCATCCACGTCATGGGTCACCATCAACACCGGCAACGCCCTTGCACGGGCACGGTCAAATACCATCTCGCGCACCTGCGCGCGTAGGGCGGCATCCAGCCGCGAAAACGGCTCGTCCAACAGCAGCGCACAGGGTTCCGACAGCAACATCCGCATCAGTGCGATGCGCGCCTTCTGCCCGCCAGACAGCGTGGCGGGATCACGGTCTGCAAAACCACTCAGGCCGACCTCATCCAGCGCCTCTTCAATCTTTGCTCTGCGCGTTGCAGGGCTACCACCGGGTTGCAGGCCAAAGGCCAGATTGGCCCCGACCGACAGATGCGGGAATAGCAGATCATCCTGAAACAGGATCCCGACCCTGCGCTGATGCGGGGCCGCATGGGTGATGTTCTGGCCATCCAGCCAGACCTCGCCCGAGGCTACAAAATCGGGCGCAAGCGTGCCTGTGATAAAGGCCAGCAGGGTCGATTTGCCGACACCGGAGGGGCCCATGATCGTCAGCACCTCGCCCGGCGCGATCTCTTGCGCGACCGACAAGAGCGGCGCGCCGCCTTTGGTGATCGTCACGTCTTTCAGCACCAGACCTTTATCCATGCCGCAATCCCCTTCTGTTGCGCCAGATCAGCGCCGGCAACAGCAGTGCAAGGGCAAATGGCACCAGCGCCGCCCCCGTCTGCATCAACCCGTAAACCCCGATCGCGCGACGGTCGCCACCCGAGGCCAGCGCCACAGCCTCGGTTGTGAGTGTCGCCACACGGCCCCCGCCAATCAGCAAGGTCGGCAGATACTGCCCCACCGACACTGCCAGACCCACCGCCAATGCGGTCAGGATCGGACGCAAAAGCATCGGCAGACGCACGCGCCACAGCACACCATCAGGACTGGCCCGCAAAGCTGCGGCAATCGTGCCCATGCGCGTATCCCACGCACGAAACGGATCAGCGAGGGACAGGAAAACATAAGGCAGCACAAACACCAGATGCGCCAGAATCACCGGCAATCGCCCAACATCGGCCCCCATATTCAACATCAAGGTCTGCAACCCCGGCAGGAATGCCGTTTGGGGAATAAGCAGCGGCAGGTACAACAACCAGACCGCGCGCTGGCTGAACGACAGACCATAGCGGTACTCGGCCTCAAGACAGCCAATCGTCAGGATCAGCGCGACAAGGGCCACAGTACAGGCGATCAGGGCCGTTTCACCCAGAGCCTCTAGCGTGCCGGGACCAAAGCGCATCCAGTTGCGCAGGGTCCAGCCATCAGGAAAGGCATCCGGAAACCCCCAGAACCCCGCAAAAGACCAGATCACCAAGACAACCAGTCCCAAAAGGACAGCCGCCGCCGAACTCCCGCCCGCCACAAGCGCAGCCTGCGCCACAACCGGATCTAAGCGCCCACGGTTGCCTTTAGCGATCCAGCGCCGCCCCAGAGAGGCCACGATCACCTCACCAATCCGCCAGAAGATCAACGCAGCGACCACAAGGCCCAGTTGCAACAGCGCACCCGCCGCCGCCTCAAGCCGCATCGCCAGATCAGGATCAGACATCCATTTCACAATCTGCACCGACAAGGGCGGCGGCGTATTCGGGCCAAGGATCACGGCGACATCCACCACAGACATCGAATAGGCCAGAACCACATAAACCGGCGGTCTGATCTGCGCATAGACACGTGGAAACACGGTCTTCAGCCAGCCTGTCACCCGCCCATAGCCCAGCGCCTGCGCAATCGTCGTGCTGCGTTGCGCATCGGCCTGCCCAAGGGCAGCCAGCGTAATCAACAGCAAGAACGGCACTTCCTTGATAATGAGGCCTGCCGTCATCGTCAGGCCCCAGCTATCCTGCACGATCAGGATATCAGGCGGACGCTCCCAGCCTGTCAGGCCGGGCGATACCAGCCGCGACAACCACCCCGACGGCGCTATCAGAAAAGCCAGACCAAAGGCGGCTGCCGCATGTGGCACCGACAAAAGCGGCGAGAGCAACCGCTCAAGCGCGCGAAAGGGCCGCGTACCGGACCAGCCGGCGGTAACCAGCACAACAATTGCCAATGAAATGCCCGTCGCCAGCACCCCCGTCGAGAGCGATAGCATCACCGCCCTTGGCAGGCCCGCCCAGTCAAACAGATCGCGAAACGGATCAAGCGACGGTCCCGCCAGTCCCGCCGCAGGCAAATGCCCGAAGGCCGGTAGCACCGTCCCCCACAGACCGGCCGCCACCGGCCCCAGCATGGCAAGCAAGGTCAGGATCGGCAGGACGGGAAGGAAACGACGACGGTTCATATCTGGTGCGACGCAGTCCCGGACATGATCCGGGACCTCCCACGGCAACGGCGAGGCCCCGGATCATGTCCGGGGCTGCGTTCACTTACTTTCGACACGGGCTACTGCGAAACACCGTAGCGTGTGACCCAATCATCCGCGATCCGTGTAGCCCAGCTTGGGTGCGGTTCGTCCTGCACAGTGCCGAGCTCGGCAGGCGACAGCGTCGCAATACCCAGCTCAAGCGCATCAAATAACGCGCGGTCATCATCCGACAAAGAATCCATGTTCAACACGGTCCCATAGCCGAGGATCGCAGGATCCTGCGCGCGCGCCTGCGCTTCTGGCGACATCAGGAAATTGGCAACCACCATGGCACCGGCCTTGGACCCCGAATTGTAAGGCACCGCCACGAAAGACGCGTTCCCGATGGTGCCTTTGTCCAACACGAAGGTCCGCACACTTGGCGGCAGTTCGTTGTTCGCAATGGCAGTCGAAGCCGCACCGGGGCTGAAGGAAATCGACAAATCCAGCTCGCCGTCCGCAATCAGCGGGAACATGGCGGTGCCGGTCGGCGGATAGGCCTTGCCCTCACGCCACAGGTTGGGCGTCAGTTCGTCCATATAGGCCCAAAGCGGGGCCGTGATATCTGCATAGTTCTCGTCCGTGGCAGGCGCAGCCAACACAGACGGATCAGGCAGAATATCGACCAGAACCTGCTTGAGGAATGTCGTGCCGAGGAAATCCGGCGGCTGTGGATAGCTGAACCGCCCGGGGTTGGCTTGGGTCCATTCCAGCAAGGCCTGCATGGACCCCAGACGCTCTGGCATATCCTCGGTATCATGCACAAAGACCACCTGCGCCATGGCCCATGGGCTCTCGTAGCCTTCGGTCGGCACAGTGAAATCGGTTTGCACGGTCTTGCCTTCCACATCGACCAAAGCCCAGTTCGGCAAGGCCTCTGCATAAGGGCCGAACAAAAGATCGGCCTCTTTCATCGCGGCGAAATTCGCACCGTTGATCCAGATCATGTCGATCGCGCCGTCATCATCCTCGCCCGCCTGCTTTTCAGACAGCACGCGTGTGACCGCATCTGCGGTATCTGTCAGCTTCACATGCTCAAGCGTGACACCATACTCTTCCATCACGCGCTCACCGACCCACGCGATAAAATCATTGGTTGTCGTAGAGCCGCCCCATGCGTTCCAGTACACCGTTTGGCCTTCGGCCTCGGCGGTGACAGCGTCCCAATTGCTGACGTCGATATCTGCAAGCGCGGGAACCGGGGCCAGCAAAGCTGCCAGAATGGCGAGATGTTTCATATGTTACGTCCTTCAGTCAGTATAGATACGTTTAGCGGCGAGTATGCGCAGGATCGCCGTTGCGAAGCACAGGCTTCCAAAGAGCCACGCAAGTGGCGCGAAGAAAGTTTCAAAAAGGCAAAGAAGGAGGAAGAAGACAATCGTTTCCGTCCCTTCCAGAAGCCCGTTGGAATAGTAGAGCGTCTTCTGCCCCTGCAGATCGGTCTTGTGACCATGCTTTTCGGCCAAAATCGCGTAGCCCAGAAAGCTCGTCCCGTTGAAATAGAACGAAGCAAGAAGGAAAGCCCCTGCCGCCCCGTTTGTCGCAGGATCGTAGAGCACGAAAGCCATCGGAATGGCGCCGTAGAACAAGAAGTCCGCTGCAATATCCAGATATCCGCCGAAATCCGTTTTCTGCGTTGCCCGCGCCACGGCACCATCAAGGCCATCGGCCAAACGGCTGGCCAAGAGCGGCACCAAAGCCCAACCAAACTGGCCCAAGGCGATCAAAAGCGCGGCAAAAAGCCCAAGTGCGAGCCCGATCAGTGTAACAGCGTCTGCACTAATTCCACGCGCCGCCAACCCGCGACCCATCAGGTTCAACGGCGGGTCAATCAACTGACGTGCGTAACGGTCGAGCATCGGGTCCCTCTCAAGATGGCTTGTTGTGACCGATGCACTCATTTGGCGCAATCTGCCTGACAACAATGTGAAAAATAAGGCGAAGTCTGTCACAAATGGACTAGCTGGTTGCGATACGCGGGCGGCCGCTGGCCTCGACCCGCAGGGTGGCCTCGATAAACATGGCCCTGTTTTCAACTGTGATTTCAGAAATGTCGCGCGACACGGAAAAGCGGATTTCCTCTACCCCTGACGCGCGCACCAATCCTTCGGCCTCTTGCCGCAGAGCCGCCTCAAGAACGCCCAGCGCTTGATCACGGTTCGCAAATATCTTGGGTCCGTCTGTCAGATGCACAGCAAAAGACCCTTCACCCGCACTTGTGACAGTTCCCGTGGCCTGCATCCGCACCTGCCCCACAACCGCCCCGATGGCATTGGCCACACCGCCATGTTCCGGCAGCACCATGCGCGTGCCAAGCCGGTCACCCACAGCGCCATAATAGGCCGCCGCAGAAGCGCCGAGACCAATCACCGGCACGCCCAAAGACAACTGCATCTGCACCACACCACTATGCCGGTCCAACCCCGCCATGCTCAGCGGATGCTTGGCGAGTGCTGCAGGATCGGACCAATCCAGATCATCCTCGGCAAAGGCCGCCTGCAACAGGCAATCCACCGTCTGCGAGGTCAGTTGATCTATAATCTGCTGTGCCAGCACCTTTCCGTTTTCGGCCACCCGCGTGCCCGCACCAGTGCGCCTGCGGGCAAAAAGCGTCAGCGCCTTTTCGGCTGCCTGCGCATCCCACGCATCCACCATCCCCAGAACATGCGACGCATCAGAGGGCGTCACCCCGGCAAGAATAGCCAGACCACGCTCGACCAACCGCCCCAATGCAGGGCTTTCCATACGTGACTGCACCGCATGGCCAAGGCGCAGTGGCCCCTCTGCCAGACGTGCCGCCACAACCTGCTCGCGCTTGTCCAAACCCGCTGGCATATCCTGCCAGAGCGGGATCACAAACTGCCCGCCATCCGCCGCCGGAATATCCTGCGCCAAGGCACGATCCAGAACCGCACGGACCAAATCAGGATAGTGCAGCGCGGCCAAAGAGACCGGCATCAACCGGCGCGGCCCCAACCGCAGCCCGCCGTCCAGCCCCTCAACCACATGCACCTCGCTGTCACCACCAAGGCCCGTCGTGCGCATCGCAACCGCCTCGACCATCGTGCGGAAGGGGCCAACACGCGCGCCCTGCGGGTCGATCTTGGGGCGGCCATCGCGCAGCAGACAAACATCCGTTGTCGTACCGCCGATGTCGCTGACCAAGGCATCGGTTTCGCCTGTCAGCCAACTGGCACCGGCAATCGAGGCGGCAGGCCCGCTCAGGATTGTCTCGATCGGTTTTTCGCGCGCCAGATCAGCAGAGACCAAGGCCCCGTCCCCGCGCACAACCATCAACCGCGCCGTGATACCCACGGCGGTCAAATGCGCCTCGCATGCAGTGATCAAACGGTCCAGCATCCCGATCAGGCGCGCGTTCAGAACAGCCGTCAACGCCCGTTTTGGCCCACCAAGTGCCTGACTCAACTCATGCGAACAACTGACAGGTCGGCCTGTGGTCTGCCGCAACACATCGCGCACGGCGATTTCATGGGCAGGGTTGCGCGTCGCGAAACTGGCGGCAACGGCAAATCCGGTGATGCCCCCATCAAGATCGGCAAGGGCCGCGTGCAATGTTGCAAGATCAAGCGGTGCCACCTCGCCGCCTGCATGGTTATGACCGCCCGCAAGCCGGATCACCGGATCGCCGCGCAGCGCCTCGGTCAAACCGGCGCGCGCAAGATCGGCGTCATCAAAACCGATAGCGATCAATGCGATCCGGCCACCCTGACCCTCGACAAGGGCATTCGTCGCAAGGGTAGTAGAAAGCGACACCATCGCAATGTCGGCAGGTTTGACCACAGCCTGTGCAATTGCCGCATCAATGGCTGATCCGACACCGACAGCCAGATCAGGCCGCGAGGTCAGCGCCTTGGCAGAACCCAGCACCTTGTCCTGTGCTTCATCAATAATCACCGCATCGGTATATGTGCCACCAGTGTCGACACCCAACAAATATGTCATGCAATCCCGCCTTACGTCTGGCGCACATCTAAACGACCGACACGCGCCAAGCGCAACGCTATTTCACGCAGTTCTTCGCGAAAAACGACAGGATAAAGCGCAGTCTAGTCCTGCAATGCAAAAAGAAGCTGTTCGTCATTGCTCAGGGGGACAGGGCGCAACCACGCGACGGAAACGTCACCAGCCGCCAGTCCGGTCAGAAAATCACTGACATATGTCTGACCTGCGCAAAGCAAAACATGCGTGGCACCCTGTTCCCTGGCAAGGTTCTCAAACGCCGTCTCTTCCAGATCAAAGCCCAAAACACCATTCATGAAAGCATCAGGGCTGCGATGATAGGGCGCTGCCAGCGTGCTATGATGGGTCACCCAAAGCAAAGGCGCGCCCATGTTCGTGCTGTTCAGGATCACAGCGGGCGGGACCTCATTCAATGCCAGAAGCGTCTCGTAGTTGCGACATTTAGCGCCCTCTCTCTGGGTCGGACTCCCTTTGGTGGCAGGCCACAACGGCGCCAAAACAAGTTGCGGTGCGTTGATGCCAATTGCCACAAGAAACAAAAGAGCCGCCTTGGCGAGGTGACGCGTTTGTAAGTAGCCGTTCAGCAAGACAGTAAGGCAAAGGCCGCCAATAGCTGGCACCACTGACGCAACCATATACACCGTCCGCATTTGCAAAAAAAGCAGACCGACACCGAACACCCCAAGAAGTAACAATTGGCCCAGAATCGCGTTTTCTGTTTGACCGGTTCCTGACGCGCCACGCCGGGACCACCAGAGGAAAAATCCAGTGGTGAGCGCTGTAATCACGGGAATAATGAAAGCCAAGGCAGCGGCACTATGGGTTTGTATGTAGATGGGAAAAGGTTTTGCTTCGGTGATACGGGTTGCGATCATTTCTTGCAGCTCCGGAGGCAGATCGCCGTAGGGCCCACGTAGGCATGGGCCAAGCAGAGGCCAGGCCACCGCAATTCCGATCACCGTCAGAAACGCCGTGGCACCAACCTGAAAAGTCCAGCCCGGTACGCGGTTGCGCAACGCCAATGGGAGCAGAGTGGCCACAACCGCAATTGTAATGACGCTCAGCATCGGGGTACCCAGCTGATCGCAGACAGGCATGACCCGCAAAGCGGGCGATGTCAGGCCAAGCCAGAAAGCAAGGCTCCCCGCCGCCAAAGCAAGGCAGAAAGCAACCATTAGACGCTGTGTTTCGGGCCTTGGATCGAATACGCAACGCCCGAACAGAACGATACCCCCCGCAACGATGAAAAGCAGCGTTTCCAAGCCCGTTGAAAGCGCGAAAGCCGCAGCAAGCCCCCCGGCGATCCCCGCAGCAATCGGCCGGTCGGGCCAAACAACCGCATAGACAAAGATGACCATCATCAGGACTTGAATGTTGTGGTGGTCCAGATTTCCGGCTTGTGAGTGCAGGTCACTCAGCAAAGGCCACAAGATCGTGCACAGGACTGCAAAACATGCCGCAATTGGCCCGAAAATCCGCTTGGTCCCAAATCCCACAACAAGAAGTGTCAGGATCAGGATGGCCGTCGGCCAGATCGCGGCCCCAATCAATTCAGCCTTTTCCATCGGCAGAAAATATGAAAACGGCAGGATGAACGCGGCAATCCCCGCATCAATATAGCGGGACCAATGGATCAAAACCCCCTCGGGCGGCATCAACCGGTATTGTCTTGTATCAAACCAGCTTTGTCCGGCCATCCAGTCACGCACCATGACCAAACGCATGATGTCGTCATTGCCCATGGAGATGAAGTTTTCTTCCATCCTGAGGCCATCAAAGACAGCCTTTACAATTGCAATCGTGATCGCGCCAATCAGCACAACAAGTAGTGGCCTTTGCTGGCAGAATTTGATCAGAGGTACGGGTTTCATTTCAATCAGTCACTCAACAATTGGTGTGGGGCGAGTCTTGCAGAACATCGGGACAAAACAATGATAATCTTTGCAAAGTCCGGGTCCGTTTCGCGTTGAACGGACATCATGGTCAGACCCGAAACGCCACATGACGCGCCCCTATAAAATTCAGCAACGACCCAACAAAAGAGCCCAGCGCAAAGCCCGCGAAGATGGTAAGAGATGCCGTACCAAACACACCAATGACGGCGGAATAAACCAGATAGTTGGTCAGGCTACCCATGATCTGGACCCCGAAGTACCGTCGAAACTGACCCTTCCTGCTGGCATCACGTGTCGCACGAAACGTCCAGTTGCGGTTCAATGCCCACGTCACGATAACAGCAACGGGGAAGGAAAGCGCGCGTGCCAGATAAGGATTGTACTCAAGCCCGATCAGCAGCCATAGCAGCCCGCCATCAACGACGAAACCAACGCCCCCAACTGCGCCAAACCGCAGCACCTGCGCGATGAGTTCGGAACGCATCAGTCCTAGCGCCTAGCGGGTGCTGGCAGTGCGAGATAGGCCATCCGCTTCATCTCGCGGCGTCCAAGCGTGACAGTGTCAAGTATCAGACCGGTAATCACGGACAGCACACCAATCACCATGATCGCCGAGGCCAAGATCGCCGTGGGGAACCGCGGCACGAGGCCGGTTTCCACAAACTCGACAACAACAGGTGCGCCAAGCAACAGTGAAAGCAGCGCCAAAAGCACGCCAACGCTGCCGAAAAAGGCAAAAGGGCGCTCTTCTTTCACCAGCAAAATTATCATTTTCAGAATGCGGAACCCATCCCGGATCGTGTTCAGTTTACTGTCAGAGCCAGGCAACCGGTCGACATAGGCGGTATCCACGTCAGCAATTGGCATACGCAGTTCCAGCGCGTGGACGGTCAACTCGGTTTCAATCTCGAACCCGCGCGATAGCGCCGGAAAGGATTTGACAAAGCGGCGCGAGAAGACGCGGTAACCGGTCAACATATCCTTGGTGCGCTTGCCAAAAATACCGGCAACAAGGCCGGTCAGCATCCAGTTGCCGAAACGGTGCCCCGGCCGGTACGCTTCCTGGATTTCGGTCACACGACAGCCGCTGACCATATCAAGCGTTTCATCAAGCAGCTTGTCAATCAGCGCAGGGGCCGCCTTGGCTTCATAGGTATTGTCACCATCGACCATGACGTAAACATCTGCATCAATGTCGGCAAACATCCGGCGCACGACGTTGCCCTTACCCTGCTGGGTTTCGACCCGCACAATCGCACCTGCCGCGCGGGCGGCTTCGGCTGTACCATCGGTGGAGTTGTTGTCATAAACATAGATGTCGGCTGCGGGCAGCGCCGCGCGAAAATCGGCAACGACAGTACCAATCGGCTTGGCCTCGTTATAGCACGGGATCAGAACCGCGACCTTCACATTTGACGTCAATTCCACGCTTCTGCGCTCCATCATCTTCCGCCCTTTGGCATAGCAGGCGGGATGCAACATGGCGATACACTGCGGTTCTTTTGTGGCCGCACTGTGTAATTTCAAAATCACACCATTGTCTGTTCCCTCCGAAACACGAATACTCGGACCATGACACAGACCAAACACCGCGCTAACCTTGCGCGCGCCATCACCGAAAGACGCGATGACCTGATCGCACTGACCCAGGACCTGATCCGCATTCCCACGCTCAACCCGCCGGGACGTGATTACCGTGCAATCTGCGACTATCTGGACCGGCGCTTGCGGGGGGCGGGGTTTGAAACGGAACTGATCCGCGCCATCGGTACACCGGGCGATAGCGACAAATACCCCCGCTGGAATATCGTCGCGCGTCGCGAAGGCGGACAGTCCGGTGATTGTGTCCACTTCAATAGTCACACGGACGTGGTTGAGGTCGGCCATGGCTGGACCAAAGACCCCTTTGGCGGTGAACTGGTTGATGGCAAAATCTACGGGCGCGGGGCTTGCGATATGAAAGGCGGGCTTGCCGCGTCAATCATCGCCGCCGAGGCGTTCCTTGCGACCCACCCCACCTTCGCCGGCGCGATTGAGATTTCCGGCACAGCGGACGAAGAATCCGGCGGCTATGGCGGCGTCGCCTATCTGGCCGAAAAGGGCTATTTCGACCCCGCCCGCGTGCAACACGTCATTATCCCCGAACCTTTGAACAAGGACCGCGTCTGCCTTGGCCATCGCGGCGGCTGGTGGGCGGAAATCGAGACTTTCGGTGAAATCGCCCATGGCTCTATGCCCTTTCTGGGCGATTGCGCGGTGCGGCACATGGGGGCAGTGCTGGGTGAGTTTGAAGATAAACTCTATCCCGCAATGGCCGCACGGCACACCGATATGCCCGTCGTGCCCGAAGGGGCGCGGTCCTCCACCATGAACATCAATTCGATCCACGGCGGGCAACCCGAACAGGATGACGACTATACCGGACTGCCGGCCCATTGCGTGCCCGACAGTTGCCGCATCGTGATCGACCGCCGCTTTCTGGCCGAAGAAAACATCGACGACGTGCGCGGCGAGGTGAAGGCCCTGCTCGAAGGGCTAAAAGCAAACCGTGACCGTTTTGACTACGACCTGCGCGAAATGAACGTGGTCCTGCCCAGCATGACCGATCGCGATGCCCCCGTGGTGCAGGTGATCGCCGCCGAGATCGAGAAAGTGCTGGGAAAACCCGCCGAATTCGTGGCCTCACCCGGGACCTACGACCAAAAACACATCGACCGGATCGGCAAGCTGAAAAACTGCATCGCCTACGGACCGGGGATACTGGAACTGGCACATAAGCCCGACGAATACATCGGTGTGGATGACATGATGGACAGCGCACAGGTGATGGCGGGGGCGTTGACAAAAATACTGACACCGTAGGTCGGGGTTCTTCCCGACATCACGTCACCCGCAAGCAGTACTTGAATTGCCCCCCCGTTTTGTAAACACTCACCTTCGACAACAGGGGGAGCATCATGCACCATTTCAAAACACTCGCGGCATCCACCGCCATCGTTCTTTGCGCCTCGGGCGCGCTTGCCCAAGACAGCATCACCGTCGCGATCCAGCTGGAACCGCCGAACCTTGACCCCACAAGCGGGGCGGCACAGGCGATTGATAGCGTCCTCTACGCCAATGTGTTCGAGGGCCTCACACGGTTTGACGCCGATGGCGCCATCATCCGTGGCCTTGCCCAAAGCTGGGATATTTCCGACGACGGTCTGGTCTATACCTTTAACCTTGCCGCCGGTGTCACCTTTCACGATGGCACCACAATGGACGCCGAGGATGTGAAATTCAGCCTTGATCGCGCCCGCGCCGAGGACAGCACCAATGCGCAGAAGGCCCTTTTTGCAGGCATCGCCGATGTGACCGTGATTGATCCGCTGACCGTGCAGGTCACGCTGGATCAGCCCAACGGCAACTTCCTATTCAACATGGCGTGGGGCGATGCGGTAATCGTGGCCCCTGAAAGCATTGAAAACATCGCGTCAAACCCCATCGGCACCGGCCCTTTCACCTTCACCGATTGGGTACAGGGCGACCGGCTCGAGCTGACACGCAACCCTGATTACTGGGGTCCGGCCCCTGCGCTGGAAAGTGCGACCTTCCGCTTCATCTCGGACCCGACGGCCGCCTTTGCTGCGGTGATGGCCGAGGATGTGGACGCCTTTGTTGGTTTCCCTGCCCCTGAAAACCTGCCGCAATTCGAGGCCGATCCGCGTTTCCAGGTCCTTGTCGGCAATACCGAGGGCGAAACGATCCTGTCGACCAACAACAAAATGCCGCCCTTCGATGACGTCCGCGTGCGCAAGGCGCTAGCCCACGCGATTGACCGCCAAGCGATCATCGACGGCGCGATGTTCGGATATGGCACACCGATCGGCACGCATTTTGCCCCCCATAACCCCGACTACGTCGATCTGCTGGCAAATTCGCAATACGACCCCGACCTTGCACGCAGTCTCTTGGCCGAGGCAGGCTTTGCTGACGGTTTCACCACCACCCTGAAACTGCCGCCCCCATCCTACGCCCGCCGCGGCGGCGAGATCATCGCCAGCCAGCTGCGTGCTGTGGGGATCGAGACGGAAATTACCAACCTTGAATGGGCGCAGTGGATCGAAGAGGTCTTTACAAACAAGGACTTTGGCCTTTCCATCGTCAGCCACACCGAGCCCATGGATATCGGCATCTACGCCAATCCCGATTACTATTTCCAATACGACAACCCCGAGTTTCAGGCGCTGATGGAAACGTTGAACGCCACCACAGACCCTGCGATGCGCAGCAACCTTCTGGCGCAGGCGCAAGCGATCATTTCAGAGGACTACGTGAACGGGTATCTCTTTGAACTGGCCGTGGCGACCGTCGCCAAGGCAGGGCTGCAAGGGCTGTGGGTGAACCAGCCCACAGCGGCCGTTGACCTCACCGGCGTCAGCTGGAGCAACTAAAGCAATGCCCCCCGTGAAAATCTTGCGGGGGGCGTACGTCCAAAGGCAGCACTTATGATCCGCTATGCGCTTGGGCGCCTGACGTCGCTGATCATCAGCCTGATTGTGGCCTCCATCGTGATCTTTGCGGTTATCGAGGTGATCCCGGGCGATCCTGCGGCCTTTATGCTGGGCGTCAACGCCCGCCCCGATACAATCGCCGCCTTGCGCGCCGAAATGGGCCTCGATCAATCCGTGGTGACGCGGTATTTCGATTGGGTCACAGGGTTGCTGCGCGGTGATTTCGG
>NZ_DASYOK010000375.1:0-26004 GCF_036007805.1 Yoonia sp. | reverse complement strand
ATTTCCAGCGCACCCCACTCGATCGCGTCGCCCAGAATACCATGGGCATAGCGATCAGTCGGTGCGGTATATTCTGCTGAAATGATCGTTTCAGCGCAGGCAGAGGTGGCCATGATGGCCACCAATGCGATGGTCCGTATCAAATCTGCTTTTCCGGCATCTGCACGCGCAGACCGTCCAGAGCATCAGTGACCTTCAACTGGCAGGTCAGGCGCGATTTGACGGGATCGGGCTCGTAAGCAAAATCCAGCATGTCCTCTTCCATCGCATCCTTGGCAGGAAGCTTTTCAACCCATGCATCATCAATATAGACGTGGCATGTGGAACAGGCGCAAGCGCCACCGCAATCGGCCTCGATACCCGGGATGCCGTTGTCACGCGCACCTTCCATGACGGTCAGCCCGTTGGCGACATCCACAACATGCTCTTTGCCGCCGTGTTCCACGTAAGTAATCTTGGCCATTCTTGTCTGTCCCTTCCGAAAACGATTATTCTACGGTTAAGTAGTGCAGGTTCTTCACGCTCGCCACCCCCAATTTGACAGAGGTCGATTGCTGAAGGATTTTTGCACTGGGGCGCACGCAAACTGACTGTCGTCCGTAGCCCGCCATGGGGGGAACACCGCATGAAAAAGGCGGCCCCGGGGGCCGCCTTTTTATCTCAAATGTGATCGCTTAGTCTTCTAGCACGAGCGCCACAAAACGCGGGTCTCCGCCGCGGCGCACCAGCAGCAGAAGTGATTTGCGTCCTGCCTCGGTGGCTGCTTCGATCCGCTCTTCCAGATCCGCAACCGACATCACTGCTGTTTGTCCCGCTTCGGTGATAACATCACCTTCAAGAAGGCCTTTGGATGCGGCGTCAGACTCTGGGTCGATTGCTGTGATCACCAGACCTGAATCGACGGTCAAGGAGAACTGGTCGGTCAGTTCGGGTGTGATCTCCGAGAGCGTCAGCCCAAGGATCTCAGACTGCTCTGGCTCAGCCTCTTGCGTTGACGCAGGGAACGCCACTGCCTCAGAGGTTTCACGACGGCCCAAGACAACAAGCAGGTCTTCCATGTCGCCATTGCGAAGCACGCCAACAGGCACCTCTGTACCTACCGGCGAGTTGCCGACGATCCGCACCAGTTCACGGGTATCTTCGATCTCGATCCCGTCGAAATTCAGGATCACATCACCAGCGAGCATCCCTGCGTTCTCTGCAGGTCCGGGCGGTACATCGGTGACCAGCGCACCACGGGCCATATCAAGTCCGTCGATCGCATCGACCATATCCGGTGTGACGTCCTGAATACGCACACCCAACCAGCCGCGGCGCGTTTCGCCGAATTCGATCAGCTGGTCCACCACGTTGGTCACAACAGCCGAAGACATCGCAAAACCGATACCGATCGAGCCACCATTGGGCGACAGGATCGCCGTGTTTACGCCGATGACTTCACCATCCATGTTAAACAGCGGACCACCCGAGTTACCGCGGTTGATTGCAGCGTCGGTCTGGATGTAGTCGTCATAGGTGCCGGAAAGCGCACGGTTGCGTGCAGACACGATCCCGGCAGAGACCGAAAAGCCCTGCCCCAGTGGGTTGCCCATTGCCATGACCCAGTCACCGACGCGCGCGCCTTCGGCGTTGCTGTCGCCGAACTCAACGAAGGGCAGGTTTTCAAGATCAACTTTCAGAACGGCGATATCTGTGTTCGGGTCTGTCCCGATCAGCTCGGCAGGAACACCGGGTTCACCGCCTGGAAAGAACTCGATCAGGATTTCATCCGCACCTTCAATCACGTGGTTGTTGGTGACGATGAAACCATCTTCGGAGATCACGAAACCAGATCCCAGCGCCGATGAACGGCGTGTGCCTTGCCCCGGACCACGTTCGAGATCATTGAAGAAATCCTCGAAGGGCGACCCTTCAGGGACAAGCCCCTGAGGACCTGTCCGACCGGCCACAGTCGTGCTGGTCGTGATGTTGACAACTGCCGGGCTGACCTGTTCGGCCAGATCTGCGAATGTTTCAGGGCGTTGCTGCGCGTTGGCGACTGTCACCTGCGCAAGGACCATGGCGCAAGCGACCGCCAATGTCGTGACGAAAGCCATCAACAGACGGCGCGCGTTCTGCTGATCTTGGCTAATTGCGATTGCCTTGGACTTCACGGCAAATCTCCTTTTGCTGAATCCGGGGCGCATTACAGCGACCACTGTCATTAACTGATGTTCTATGTAGGGCGCGAATTGTGCAACGCAAACTTCACATTCAAATTCTCAATAGCGCGTGATTTATAGCGCAAGCCTTGAAACACTTGAACGAGGCGGCGCAAACAGAAAGGGCCAGCACGGTGACTGGCCCTTTCGTCAGTTCAAAGTCGCACCTTCATTCAGTTGCGCGCCCCGTCGGCCGATTTCAGGTAATTGAAGAAATCGCTATCGGGCGACATCACCATGGAAGAATTACCAGAAGTAAGCGCACGCTGATACGCCGTCATTGACCGGTAAAAATTAAAGAACTCTGGATCAGCACCGAATGCACCCGCGAAAATTTCATTCCGTTGTGCGTCCGCCTCACCCTGAATGATCTGGCTTTCGCGCTCTGCCTCGGAGACCAGTTCGATCACGGTCCGGTCGGCAGCGGCACGAATACGCTGTGCGGCCTCGTTACCACGGGCGATTTCATCGGCCGCTTCGCGTTCGCGTTCCGCCTTCATCCGCTCGTAGGTTGCATTCAGGTTGGACTGTGGCAGGTCTGTCCGCTTGAGCCGGACGTCGATCACCTGCAAGCCCAAGGCTTCGGCTTCGGCGATGGCGTTGTTCCGGATCCGTAGCATCAGGCCAGCACGGTCGGTCGACAGAATGTCGTTGGATGACACCGAACCCAGCACCTGACGAGTTTGTGCGCGCAAGATACTGTCAAGACGGCGGGCAGCGTCGGCTTCGCCGCCGACACCGACAGCGCGCCGGAACCGTTCGACATCGGAAATCCGATAACGCGCGAAGGCATCGACAACAAGACGACGGTCATCCGAGGGGGTCACCTCGATCGGATCAAGATCGCGGCTCAGAATACGGTCATCATAACGGACCACTTCCTGAATGAGCGGGATCTTGAAGCCGAGACCCGGTTCTTCCTGTACTTTCACGATCTGACCGAACTGCAACACGAGCGCTTTTTCACGTTCGTCTACAATAAAGACAGAAGACATAGCACCAATTGCGATGACGGCGAGGGCGGGTAATAGAAAAGCTGCTTTCCGCATTAGTTTGTTACTCCTGTCGGGCTGCGACGGATTTCATTCAACGGCAGATAGGGGACGATATTCTGGTTACCGCCTTCTCCTTCGTCGAGAATGATGATGTCGATACCACCAAGAACACCCTCCATGGTTTCAAGGAAAATCCGCTGGCGCGTCACTTCCGGAGCTTGTTCATATTCGCCCAAAACCGCGAGGAATCGGCTGGCCTCACCCTCGGCTTCGTTCACGACCCGTGCACGGTAGCCTTCGGCCTGTTCCAGCACCTGAGCGGCCCGACCACGCGCTTCTGCAACGACCTGGTTGGCGTAGGCGTCTGCTACGTTTTGCACACGGTCGCGTTCCTGACGGGCATCCTGTACGGCGCGGAATGACGCGATGACCGGCTCTGGCGGGTCGGCACGGTCAAAGTTGACGCGAATGATGCTCACACCAGAATCGTAGCTGTCCAGCGTGGACTGGATCGCTAACTGCAAGGAGTCTGCGATCACACCACGGTCACGGTTCAAAATCGGCGCGAGTTCGGATTGTGAAATGATTTCCCGCATCGCGGATTCAGAGACGGCCGCAATGGTTTGCGGTGGATCGGAAAGGTTGAACAGGTATTGTTGCGGGTCGATGATGTTCCAGACGACCTGAAACTCGATATCGACGATGTTTTCATCGCCTGTCAGCATCAAACCGGATTCAGCATCAGACCGCCCGACACCAATGTCGATGTTCCGTTCGGTCGATACTCCCAGGACCTCGCGCGTGATGACAGGCCATGGGGCAAAGTTCAGACCAGGATCGGTCGTCCGGTAATATTCCCCAAGAAACAGCTCTACTGCACGTTCTTCTGGGCGCACGGTGTAGAAAGAGGCGTAAAGCCACAGGGCTGCCACTGCGAGAATACCCAGCCCGACAGTGCCGCGTGTCATTTGCGGACCACCGCCACCACTGCCAGCAGACCCGCCGCCGCCACCGCCGCCGCCCATCAGGACACGCAGCTGTTCGCGGCCCTTGTTCACCAGCTCTTCAATTTCGGGAATATTCGGACCATCATTGTTGGGCTTACGACCGCCGCCGCCGCGATTATCATCGCCGCCGCCCGATCCGTTGTTTCCGCCGCCGCCCCAGGGGCCACCGTTGTTGCCTGCCATTGTCTTCCTATGCTTCCTTTCAGGGTCTTCCACATTCGTGAACTGTTAGTGTGGCATGTGTGGCTTGATTTGTCGAAATCAAGCGCTGCGCACGGGTTCCTTCATCGTCACGAGTTCTTCTGCCATTGTGGGGTGAACTGCAACAGTGCGATCAAAGTCCTCTTTCGTAGCCCCCATCTTCACTGCAATCCCAGCCAGCTGTATCATCTCACCCGCGTGATCTGCGACGATATGACAACCCAGCACCTTGCGTGTTTCTTTGCTGACCACGAGTTTCATTAACACCCTGTCCTCACGCCCCGCAAACGAATGGTTCATCGGCTTGAACGACGTGCAGTAAATATCGACGGGTTCTTGCTCGCGGGCTTCTTCTTCGGTCAGACCAATGGTGCCAAGTTCAGGCTGCGTAAAGACAGCGGACGGGATCAATGCGTGATCCACCGCAGTAGGGTTGCCCTTAAAGACCGTTTCCACAAAAGCCATGCCCTCGCGGATCGCGACGGGTGTCAGTTGCACGCGGTTGGTCACATCACCGATCGCATAGATCGAGGGGACGCGGGTCTGGCTGTACTCATCGACAACGATTTCGCCGCGACGGCCAACTTCAACGCCTGCGTCCTCAAGTCCCATGTCTTCTGTATTGGGCGCGCGGCCGGTGGCGAACATCACCTGATCATAGACCTTTTCGGTGCCGTTGGTGGCCTTGACCCAGATGCCATGCCCTGCCGAAGTCTGCGGCAAGGTTGCAGGTTTGCCGCCCTCCATGGGGACACTTTTATGCACGCCCGCCAGATCCTCGGCAGTGGCGGCCCGCATTTCGACAATGTTGGTGCCAAGGTGCAAGTCGACGCCTTTGGCGCGCATCCCTTCGGCCACCAGACCGCGGGCCTCGTCATCAAAGCCGCGGAGGATTTGAGCACCGCGGTAGAATTGCGTCACCTGCACACCAAGCCCGTTCAGAATACCCGCGAACTCGGATGCGATATAGCCGCCCCCCACAATCAGGATGGATTTTGGCATCTCGTCCAGCAGGAAAATCTCGTTCGAGGAAATGCCCAGTTCGGCCCCGGGCATTTCCGGAATGACGGGGCGTCCGCCCGTCGCCACAAGAATGTGCTTGGCGGTCACATCCTTGCCCGTTGAAAGCGTCACCGTGTGCGGGTCTTTCACCTTTGCGCGGGCATCAATGATTTCTACACCCGAACCATCCAAGAGCTTGCGGTAAATGCCCTCAAGACGGTCCAGCTCGGCGTTCAACTTGACGCTAAACTTGGACCAGTCGAACGGCCCCTCGTGCACATCCCAACCATAAGCGCGGGCGTCGTCGAACATCTCGGAATAGCCCGAGGCAAACACCATCAGCTTCTTGGGCACACAGCCGCGGATCACGCAGGTGCCGCCCATGCGGTATTCTTCGGCCAGCCCGACCTTTGCCCCTGTTGCCGCCGCCACACGCGCGGCACGCACCCCGCCAGAGCCACCACCGATCACAAAAAGATCATAGTCGAAAGTCATGTTTTGGCTCCGTTTTCTGCCTCTGGCGGGCTTGAGGGTAGATCAGGGCGCGCGGCGCGCACGGCGGTCGTGATAGCATCCACCGCATCTGGGGTCAGCACCTTGCGGCTACAACCGATGTAACGATCTTTCACGTCACCTTGATGGCGATACGCAAAGACCAAGGCCCGCTGATCAGCACCAAGACTGGCCCATTGCAGCTCATCCCACTTGAACGACACTGTGCGTAGCGGGCGATGGAGTGTGAGACCATCCGGGTCCAAGCGGCCCAGACTGGGGGTGCGCAGATAGCTATAGGCGATGAAGGCGGCCCAGACCCCGCATAATAGACCAAGGATCACCTCGGTTGTCGTACCGGAGGTGACAAGATCATACCAGAGCCAGCTGACCATCAAGAACAGCAGGATCGTAAAGAAATGCTGGCGCTGTGTGCGTTTGAATTCCATGGATCAGGGATCAGTCCGCGATATCGACAAAAATATTGTCGTCGTCCAGCACATCGAAGCGGATCACATTGCTTGCGTTGTTGGTAATGTCACGGGTGGTCACGCGACCATCGCCGTAACCCACAATGACCACATCGCAGATATCAATGAAAAGACCGTTTTCCACAACGCCGGGTATCTGGTTGATCACAAAGCTGAGCTGGCGGGGGTTGCCGATCCTCTTGAGATGCAGGTCAAGTATAAAGTTCCCCTCGTCGGTGACAAAAGGCTGGTCGCCTTTCATCCGCAACACCACATCGCGCCCCAAAACATCCATGCCGGTCAGGGTTTCAGCGATCAGCCCTTGGGTGATCGACAGCCCGAAGGGTACGACTTCGACAGGCAGAGGAAATGCGCCCAGCGTGTCGACTTTCTTGCTCGCGTCGGCGACCACGATCATGCGGTCGCTTGCTGTGGCCACGATCTTTTCGTGCAAATGCGCGCCACCGCCGCCTTTGATCAAGGTCAGTTTGTCATCAAACTCATCCGCCCCGTCAAAGGTCAGGTCGAGCCATTTGGCCTCATCCAGTGTAATGACGTCGATGCCGACTTTCTTGGCCAGCAAAGCTGTCCGCGTGGACGTAGGCACGCCTTTGATCTTGAGCCCCTCTTCGCGCACCATTTCGCCCAGACATTGCACCAGCCACTCGGCGGTCGATCCTGTGCCAAGGCCAACTTTCATCCCGGATTCAACAAATTCCGTCGCTTGCTTGGCCGCGACGAATTTTGCTTTGTCGATGGGAGACAGCTCACCAGACATCAATCCACTCCGAAATCTTTACCGGCGCTTTATAGGCAAGAAAAACGCTGTGTGCGAGGCCCCAATTGACGAAAGGTCAGATGCGCCCGCGCGGCGCTGCGTTTTCCTTGGCAATGTGTCGTATTTGGCAAGTGAACAGCCTGCATGTTCCGCTACACACGCATCATGAGCCAGATCTTGCGCCTGCACTACGCCCCTGACAACGCCTCGCTTTGCGTACGACTGGCGCTTGAGGAAATGGCCGTGCCTTATCAGACCGTTCTGGTCGACCGCGCAGCCCAAGCGCAAAAATCCCCTGCGTATCTGGCACTCAACCCCAATGGGCTGATCCCTGTTCTTGAAACGCCCCACGGACCGGTGTTTGAAACCGCCGCAATCCTGATGTGGCTGGCCGAGACGCATGACCAATTGATGCCGCCTTTAGGCACCCCCGCACGGATGCACGCGCTGCAATGGATGCTCTGGCTGGCCAATACGCTGCACCCCGCGTTGCGGATGACGTTCTATCCAAGCCAATACACAAACGGCGACAGCGGCGCGGTCCAAAGCATGGCCCAACAGCGCTTGCGGGCGCAGCTTGATCTGCTGGCGGCCACGCAAACCACCCCGTGGCTGGACAGTGAGGCCAGCAGTCTCCACGCCTGCTATCTTGCGCCAATGCTGCGGTGGGCGGCACTGTATGGTGGCGGTGAAGATTGGTTTGATCTTGAAAACTGGCCGCGACTGACGGCATTTGCCAAACGTATGGACGCGCGCGAAAGTACCATCAGGGCGGCACTTGCGGAAGGTTTGGGACCCAACCCGTTTTCGCGACCGGCACCTTGCACCCCACCAGAAGGATCAGCGCTCTAGCATGTTTTTATCGGTTTTCGATATGTTCAAAGTGGGCGTCGGCCCTTCATCGTCCCACACCATCGGACCGATGGTGGCCGCTGCACGGTTTCTGGACCATTTGCGCGCGTTGCCTTTCGGGGTTGCGGGTGTGCGCGCGTCGCTGCATGGCAGTCTGGCCTTTACGGGCATCGGTCACGCCACGGACCGCGCGGTGATCCTTGGTCTCGCGGGGTTTCGCGCGGATGATTATGATGCAGGGAAAGCGGATGCAGAACTTGCCCGCATTGCCACAGAGCATACGGTCACCCCACATGGCCTTGGCACGCTGGCGTTTCATCCCAAAGACGATCTGCTTTTTGACTATGGCCCCGCTTTGCCGGGCCACGCCAATGGCATGATCCTGCGCGGCACGGACGCACAGGGCGATGTGATTACCCAAGTCACCTATTATTCCATCGGCGGCGGGTTCGTGTTGACCGAGGCCGAATTGAACGCCGGCAAAGACAGTGACACAGGCGCCCCCGTCCCTTTCCCATTCCAAACGGCGCAAGAGATGCTGGAGATGGCCGCCCAATCCGGCAAGACCATCGCCGCCATGAAGCGGGCCAACGAACTTTCACGGATGCCCGGTGCCGATCTGGACAAAGGCCTCGCGCGGATTTGGGAGGTGATGAACAATTGCATCACCCGCGGGCTTGAGACTGATGGTATCTTGCCCGGTGGCTTGCAGGTGCGCCGGCGCGCCAAGGGCATTTATGATGCTTTGCAGGCCGAGCGCGGCATGAACCTGACCGCCCCCCATACGATAAATGATTTCATGTCGACCTATGCGATGGCCGTGAACGAGGAAAACGCCGCCGGCGGGCAGGTTGTGACCGCACCCACCAATGGCGCCGCCGGTGTAATCCCTGCAACGATCCGCTATTGGCTGGACCATGTCCCCGGTGCGACGGCGACCCGCGTGCCAGAATTCCTGCTCACAGCGGCAGCGATCGGGGGATTGATCAAATACAACGCCTCGATCTCTGGTGCCGAATGCGGCTGTCAGGCCGAGGTCGGAAGTGCTGCTGCCATGGCCGCGGCCGGCCTTGCGGCCGTTCTTGGCGGCACCCCCGAGCAAATTGAAAACGCGGCAGAAATTGCGCTGGAACATCATCTTGGCATGACCTGCGATCCCGTGAAAGGGCTCGTGCAAGTTCCCTGTATCGAGCGCAATGGACTGGGGGCCATCAAGGCTGTTTCTGCGGCGTCTTTGGCCTTGCGCGGCGATGGTGTCCATCTTGTCTCGCTGGATGTCGCAATCGAGACAATGCGCCAGACCGGCATGGATATGAGCGAAAAATACAAGGAAACGGCGCTGGGTGGTTTGGCGGTAAATGTGCCCAACTGCTGAGACCGGCTTTGACGCCTGCGCGTTGCCTGCCTAGGGTGAAATGATGTCGACCGACCGTCCCTTTTTTGGCGTCATGCTGATGCTGTGCTTTTGCGTGCTGGCCCCGCTAGGTGACAGCATTGCAAAGATATTGGGCGGTGCGGTGGTGCTTATGGTGCTGCTTTTTGCGCGGTTTGCTGTGCAGGCTCTCATGCTTTTGCCGGTTGTGGTTTTCCGCGGCCAAGGCCTGCGCTTACCCCGCGAGCTATTGGGATGGACGCTGGTCCGCACGGTGCTGCATATTCTGGGCATCGGTCTGATGTTCAGTGCGTTACGTTATCTGCCACTGGCGGATGCGCTGGCGATTGCATTCGTTATGCCCTTTATCATGTTGATTTTAGGTCATTTTGCCATGGGCGAAGAGGTGGGCCTGCATCGCATGATGGCCTGCGCTGTTGGCTTTTTCGGCACGCTTCTGGTCATTCAACCCAACTTTGTTGAAGTGGGTTATCCTGCGCTTTTGCCTTTGGGTGTCGCTGTGGTCTTTGCGCTTTTCATGATGGTGACGCGCAAAGTGGCGCGCGCGCTTGATCCGATCAAACTGCAGGCGATCAGCGGCGTGCAGGCGAGCATCATCATTCTTGCGCTCTATCTGCTCTTTCCGGCGGCAACGGGAACAGTGTCATTCAGCTATGATGCGGCAACATGGGGGCTTTTGGCTGCTTTGGGGGTGCTTGGCACATTCGCGCATCTTTTTATGACATGGAGCTTGCGGTTCGCACCCGCATCGACCCTTGCACCGATGCAATATCTTGAAATCCCCATTGCAACGGCGATCGGCTGGATCATCTTTGCTGATTTGCCAAACGGGCTGGCCGCGATCGGTATCTGTATTACAGTTGGTGCCGGCCTCTATGTTATTATACGCGAGCGGCAGCTTTCATTGCAACCGCCAGATGCGCGCGCGGCAGGGTAACCAGCACAGGGCCGTCCGTTTCAATCGTGACCTCACCGCCCAACGCTTCGTTTGACGGGCTCGTAAAACCGTCCGGCGTCATACGGGTCTGATCAAAGGGCCAGCGTACACCGCTGAAAGTGACTTTCGCCGCGCCCAACGGCATGAGCGATATACGGGTCCCGCTTGCTGCAGTGAAAGCGACACGGCCCGAAGCGGCCACGAAACTTACGTCATGCGCATCAAGCAGCAGGACGGCCCGTTCCGCATAGCGCGCCAGGACGTTTAGAACCGAAAGCGCATGGTCCAATCGGCCACCGGTAAATCCCAGGCCCAGCACCACAGGCGCGCTGACCCGCGTCAGTGCCTTTTCAAAATCTGTCGTCGACTGTTCAGCAATATGATTGAGCTCCTGTGCAAATGTGGCACGCGCCTTGTCCGAAAGGCTATCCAGATCCCCGATCACCGCCGCCGGTGTCACACCGGCCGCCAAGAGGTGATCTGCGCCGCCATCCACGCCTACAAAGCTGTTCACAAGGGAAAATACCGCCGAAATGGCGTCATCGGCTATTGGGGCTCCTCCAACGAGGCAGATTGCTGTATCACTTGAAACAATGGGTTTGTTTGGCAATGATTGCACCTCTATTCACAAACATTCCTCAAAAGGGTCATAATATGATCCTCAAGGGGACGTCTTCTTGTTTTCAATTAAGAATGACTATGTGTCTAGCGGGCCGCCGCTGATTAACGAAAGAAAGCGCTTAATGATGGATGAAAACACGCAAGTCCTGGATGTGACCTACGGCAACTTCTCTTGCCGCTTGGAAGGTTTCGAAGATTCTGTCGAGACAATGAAAATGGTTGTGTCTTTCTTCCATGATCTTGCCGGTCACGATCGCTTTATGGACACAGAGCCTCTTGCGCCTGACATGGCGACGCTTGCCCGCCTGACCGAAGAACAGACAGGTGTCGCGGTCGATATCGAGGGTGAAGGCAATCGCGTGAGCCTGCGCGTCCGTCCGCACGAAGAGGACATGGCCCCTGCCGCGTTGGAAGAAGAAGATGACGCGGATGACTATTTTGACGATGAAGAAATTTACGATACTGCGCGCGACGAAGCCGAAGATGATGAGGATGATGACGGATCATACGCTGACAATCTTGCCAGCGTAGCTGACAAGCTGGAGCGCATGCGCGCAGCAGCAGCTGAACGTAAAAGTGCATCAAGCGCGGAGGAGTTTTCGGAAGACCTCAGCGAGCCTGCCGCGCCTGCGGTCAACCCGCTGTCACAGCGTCTTTCCGATCTGGTCAAGCGGACAACCGCTGCGGCTGCCGCTGCTCCGATCGAGGACGACACCCCCAAGGCGCAGGCAGTTGTGACCGAAGATGACGACTTTGATGATGATTTGAACGTCTTCGACACCGCAGAGTATGACGAAGATATTGCCGCCGCCCTTGCCGCTGAGGAAGAAGAAGACGATGAATTGATGGTTGCTGATCGCGGGGCGGATGAGCCGGCTGCGGCTGAAGCGGTGGACGAGGATGACGTATTTGACGATGACGTTGTCGCAGAGCAATCAGATGATCTCGACGAAGAAGACGACTTCGAAGATAAATACGCGACAGATGCGGCCAACGACGTCGAAGCCGAGCAGGACGAGGAGCCGCTTATTCTGACCGCGAAACAGGCGTCCCAGATCGAAGACGACGACTATGATGACGATGAAGAATTCGATCTTGAGGCAGAAGTTGCCAAAGTCGAGGCCGAGATCGCCGCACGTCAGGGCAATGAATTTGCCCGCCCCGGCCTGCCCCGCCATGTCGAAGACGCGATGAGCCGGATCATGTCGCAGACGGATCAGCACCTGAACCAACCCGAGAACCGCCGCCACCGTGACGCATTTGCACAATTGAAAGCCGCGGTTGCCGCAACAGAAGCCGCACGGCAACTGGGTGACAAGGGTGCGGACAAGCGCGACCCGGATGAAGTCTACAAAGACGATCTCGGCGCGCATGAAGCAAAGGATAAGGGTGACGGCAAACCGATACCACCGCTCAAGCTCGTGAAGTCGCAAGAGGTCAAGCCCGGTGCGGGCGATCGCCAGACATTGCAGCGGCCTGAAAACAATGCACCTGCAAGCGCGGGTTCAATGGAGGCCGCATCCGAGCGCCTGCGCAAGATTGCGACCTTGAAGGAAACAGATGCAAAGCCGGAAACCAATGATTTTGCTGAGTTTGCCGCCGCACATGGTGCGTCTGACCTGACCGACCAACTGGAAGCTGCAGGTGCGTTTATCTGCTTTGTTGAGGGTGAGGATGACTTTTCACGCCCGCAGGTGATGAAACTGGTGCAGTCCGCGACCGAGAGCGAGATTTCCCGCGAAGATGGTCTGCGCAGTTTTGGCCGCCTTCTGCGGCAGGCCCGCCTGATCAAGCTTCCGAACGGGCGCTTCCAGATCGCGGAAAATACACAGTATCGCCCTGACGGGTACAAGGCCGCACAAGGCTAAGTGACGGCCAGAAAAACGGATAAAGGCGGGGTTTGACCCCGCCTTTTTTTATTTCTGCCTGTTCTCTGGCGCATCGGGATCAGGCTGCCCGATCCCTTTGAACACCCATTTCAAAGGGAATGCCCAGCCGATGCCCAGCGCAACATAGACGATGAATTCAACGACCAGCGGCAGATCCACCTCTCGGGTCATCATATTGCTCATGATCGTCGCAGCCACGATGATGTAGATGGGCAAGCCCACGACCAGCACAAAAAGAGCCAGTTTTTTCCGCGCTTTATATGTCATCTATCCTCAGTCTGCGAATGGATCTGTCACCAGAATGGTGTCTTCTCTTTCAGGTGAGGTTGAAACTAGGGCGACAGGACATTGGATCAACTCTTCAATACGTCGCACGTATTTGATCGCCTGCGCTGGCAAGTCCGCCCAAGAACGCGCGCCTTCGGTCGATTCGGACCAACCCTCAATCTCTTCGTAGACCGGTGTGCAACGGGACTGCTGATCTGCGGCAGTTGGCAGGTAATCCATCTTTTCGCCGTCCAGTTCATAGCCCACACAAATCTTGAGCGTCTCGAACCCGTCCAACACATCATGCTTGGTCAGCGAAATGCCTGTCACACCCGAGGTGGCACAAGTCTGGCGCACCAAAGCCGCATCAAACCAGCCGCACCGGCGCTTGCGCCCAGTTACGGTTCCAAACTCATGGCCACGCTCGCCCAGACGCTGGCCATCGGCATCATGCAGCTCGGTCGGGAACGGTCCCTCGCCCACGCGGGTGGTATAGGCCTTCACGATCCCCAGCACATAATCAATCGCCGTGGGGCCAACGCCCACACCGGTGGCGGCCTGCCCTGCGATTACGTTCGAGGATGTCACGAAAGGATATGTGCCAAAGTCGATATCAAGAAGTGCGCCCTGCGCGCCTTCGAACAGAATGCGCTTGCCCGCCTTGCGCTGCTCGTTCAGCACTTTCCACACTGGGGCCGCGAAAGGCAGGATTTCGGCAGCAATTTCTTTGAGTTGCGCCACCAGCGCGTCACGATCGACCGGCTCGATGCCCAGCCCTTTGCGCAGAGGGTCGTGGTGCTGCAACGCACGGTCAACGCGGGCCTCCAATGTGGCGGCATCCGCAAGATCTGCCACGCGGACGGAACGGCGACCGACCTTGTCTTCATATGCCGGGCCGATGCCACGGCCTGTGGTGCCGATTTTGGTGCCCTTGCTAGATGCCTCTTCACGGGCGCGGTCAAGCTCACCGTGGATCGGAAGGATCAGCGGCGTGTTTTCGGCAATCATCAGCGTTGTAGGGTCAATCACGACACCCTGCTTGCGGATCGAGGCGATTTCCTTGACCAGATGCCAAGGGTCCAGCACCACGCCATTGCCGATCACCGACAGTTTCCCGCCACGCACCACACCCGAAGGCAGCGCATTCAGCTTGAACACCTCGCCATCAATGACAAGCGTATGGCCCGCATTGTGGCCCCCTTGAAAGCGCGCGATCACATCAGCCCGCTCCGAGAGCCAATCAACGATCTTGCCTTTGCCTTCATCGCCCCATTGCGCACCGACGACCACCACGTTTGCCATGAACATTCATTCCTTTGCAGATTGCGTCCCCCCTATATCGCTGCCCCCGCCAATGGGAAACCGCAAATTTGCGACCCTAGACAGTGCAACCGGACCTCGGCATTGTCAGCGCACGTAAAGAAGTGAGGCATATCATGGGTTTTGTCATTCGTTGGGTCTTTGCCCTTTTGTTGCTGGTGGCCACCTATAATCCGACCCAGTGGAATTATGTGCGCTGGAGCATGGCGAATTATGAGACGCAACTGTCTCTCACAGTGCTGTTCGGCCTCATCCTTCTTGTGGGATACATTATCTATCTGCGCGCAACCCTGCGCTCGATCGGGATATTTGGCATGCTTCTGATCTTGGCCGTTGTCGGCACAATTATCTGGGTTCTGTTTGATCAGGGTGTGATCAGTCTGGACAATCCGTCTGTAAACACCTGGATCGGAATCTTTGCCCTCTCGATCGTTCTGGCGGTGGGTTTGTCGTGGTCAATCGTGCGCCGCAAGCTTAGCGGACAGGCCGATGTGGATGACATCGACGAATAAGCGGGTTTTCAGGGGTTGCGGGACGGCCCCAAGACTTTTAGATACCGCTTGTTCTTGCACGCCCCGAAAGGCCCGAAATGGAAAATGTCGTCCTCATCATTCACCTGATCCTCGCGCTCAGCCTGATCGGCACTGTGCTTTTGCAGCGCTCCGAGGGTGGTGGTCTTGGCATGGGTGGCGGTGGCGGTGCAACCGGTTCACGCCCCGCGCCGACTGCGATGAGCAAATTCACCTGGGCTCTGGCTGTCGCATTTATCTGCACATCCATCGCGCTGACATTGATTGCAGCGAACAATACAGCCGGCTCTTCGGTCGCTGATCGCTTTGGCGCTGCTCCCGTGCAGGAAGGTGTTGCGGTTCCTGATCTGGGCGATAGCCTGTTGCCACCATCCTTGAATGGTGACGACCCTCTGCTGCCAGCAGGCAATTAAATACTACCCGTTGCCCTGCTGCTACGCAGGGCAACATGATGTTGGGTCAGCGGTTGCCAATCGCGCCCGAATCCACTACAGATCAAATCCCGTGATGATGCGAATTTTCGGGTTCGCTTTCCCACAGTTTTTGGAATATTTCACGGGGGTTGCCTGCCAATGGCGCGTTTCATTTTCATCACCGGCGGCGTTGTCTCCTCTCTTGGCAAAGGCCTCGCATCCGCCGCTCTGGGCGCTTTGTTGCAGGCACGTGGCTATTCTGTCCGCCTGCGCAAGCTTGATCCCTATCTCAACGTTGATCCCGGTACGATGTCACCTTTCGAGCACGGCGAAGTGTTCGTCACCGACGATGGCGCGGAAACCGATCTGGACCTTGGCCACTACGAACGCTTTACCGGCGTGCCTGCGCGCAAGACCGATTCAGTCAGTTCAGGGCGTATCTATTCCAATGTTCTGGAAAAGGAACGTCGTGGCGATTATCTGGGCAAAACAATTCAGGTCGTTCCCCATGTGACCAACGAGATCAAGGATTTCATCAGCATCGGCGAGGATGAGGTCGATTTCATGCTCTGTGAAATCGGCGGCACCGTGGGCGACATCGAAGGGCTGCCCTTCTTTGAAGCGATCCGCCAATTCGCCCATGACAAACCCCGCGGCCAGTGCATCTTCATGCACCTGACATTGCTGCCCTATCTGGCGGCCTCGGGTGAGCTGAAGACGAAACCGACGCAACACTCGGTCAAGGAATTGCAGTCCATCGGCATCGCGCCCGACATTCTTGTGTGCCGCTCCGAGCAGCCGATCCCCGAAAAAGAA
This sequence comes from Yoonia sp., assembly GCF_036007805.1. Classification (GTDB taxonomy): domain Bacteria; phylum Pseudomonadota; class Alphaproteobacteria; order Rhodobacterales; family Rhodobacteraceae; genus Yoonia. The sequence goes on along the minus strand of NZ_DASYOK010000375.1, from coordinate 9,820 downwards.
CGCGAGAAGATCGCGCTGTTCTGTAACGTGCGCAAACAAAGTGTGGTCGCGGCCTACGATCTGAAATCCATCTATGAGGCCCCACTGGCCTATCACGATCAAGGCCTTGATCAGGCGGTTCTCGATGCCTTTGAGATCGCCCCTGCCCCGCAGCCGAAACTTGAGATGTGGCACGACGTCTATGACCGCATCCACAACCCTGAAGGCAAGGTAAAGGTCGCGATTGTCGGCAAATACACCCAGCTTGAGGACGCCTATAAATCCATCGCCGAGGCGCTGACCCATGGTGGCATGGCCAACCGCGTGAAAGTACAGATCGAATGGGTCGATGCCGAGCTTTTCGATAAAGACGATGCCGCTCCCTATCTGGAAGGGTTCCATGCGATCCTCGTACCGGGTGGTTTTGGTGAGCGCGGGACAGAGGGTAAAATCAAAGCAGCGCAATTCGCCCGCGAAAAGAAAATCCCCTACCTTGGAATTTGTCTTGGCATGCAGATGGCCGTGATTGAGGCCGCGCGGAATGTGGCCGGTCTGGCGAAAGCGGGTTCTGAAGAATTCGACCATGAGGCGGGCGGAAAGCGGTTCGAACCGGTCGTTTACCACCTCAAGGAATGGGTACAGGGCAACCACACCGTGGCGCGCAAGACCGATGACGACAAAGGCGGCACGATGCGTCTGGGCGCTTATGACGCCACTCTGACCGAAGGCTCGAAAGTTGCGGGCATTTACGGCACCACCGCGATCGAAGAGCGCCACCGCCACCGCTATGAGGTGGATGTGAAATATCGCGATGTCCTGGAAAAGGCCGGCCTGAAATTCTCGGGCATGTCACCGGATGACAAACTGCCCGAGATTGTCGAATGGGAGGATCATCCGTGGTTTATCGGGGTGCAATTCCATCCAGAGCTGAAATCAAAACCTTTCGCCCCACATCCGCTTTTCGCAGATTTCGTGCGCGCCGCTGTTGAGACCTCACGACTGGTCTAGATCTTATCAAAGAAACTGAAACCTAAAAGCCGAAGGTAATCTTGCGTGTGAGCACGATGCTCCCACTGATCTGATCCTGTGACTGCGTGATCGGGCTATCGGCGGCGTCAGACTGCAACTGGTCGTATTTCACGGTGCCGATCACGTCCCAATCGTCATTGATGGCATAGGTTGCTTCCGCGACAGCACCTGCGCTCACCAGACCGCCGCCTGCCGAAAAGTCGGACAAGGTGTCCGCACCGGACACACCAAAATAGGTTTGCGCATAATCATCGTCGCCCACCAAAAGCCGCGGACCCGCCTTAAAGGTCAGCTGGTCGGTGGGGCGGTAGTACACGTCACTCCCGAACTCAGCCACAAAGGACTCGTGCCCGACGATGCCGTAACGCAATACAGCGAAGATGTCGTAATAGGGGGTCGTGAATTCGAGCCCGCCACCAAGCTCCAGCGATGCATCGATATCTTCTAGCCCTGCAAGCTCACCGAAATCATCGGCACTGCGCTCACCGATGAAGCGGAAAGACCCTGTCACGCCCAGACCGTAGTTATCACCACCGCCAAGCGACAAGCCGCCAAGTTGCAGGCTTTCCAACCGGAACTTCGCACCCACACCGGGCGCGGTTTCGTCGCTGCCAAAGTACTCAGGCGCAAATGACGGCCCGAGGCCAAACCGGAAGGTCACACCATTCGCATCATCTTGCGCCAGTGCGAACTGCGGTGCTGTGATGGCGAAAATAGCAAGGATAACCCGTTGTAACATATCAATTCCTAATGTTGTTGACCCCATGGTAGCGCCCATGCACACACAAACAACCCACAAACGCGCGAGCAAGGCCGCGATGGACAGGCCCACACCGCTACGCTAAGCCGATGCCACCCATCCAGAGGACAGTGCCGCACCCTATGCTTTCGTATCAGCACATCTATCACGCCGGTAATCTGGCCGATGTTCACAAACACAGTATGTTGGCTTGGGCGCTGGCCTATATGACGCGCAAAGATAAACCGCTGTCCTACCTCGAAACCCACGCGGGTCGGGGACTTTATGATCTACAAGATGCCGCCGCCTTGAAAACCGGCGAAGCAGCCAAGGGGATCGCACTTGCGCAAGACTGGTTTGCGCCTGATCACCCATACGCACAGGTGCTCGCGCGCATCCATGCCAAATACGGCGAAAACGCCTATCCCGGTTCCCCGCTGATCGCTGCTGAAAGCCTGCGTCATCTTGATACGATCCACCTGTCGGAATTGCATCCGCAGGAATTCGCCGCCCTCAAGGACACCATGGCCCCCTATGGCGGGATCTTCCGTCAGCAGGATGGCTGGGAAATGGCCATGTCGGTCTGTCCGCCCGACCCCAAACGCGGGTTCTTGCTGATTGATCCCTCTTATGAGGTGAAATCCGATTACGAGACCATCCCTGCGACGATCGCCAAGCTGCATCGCAAATGGGGAGTGGGTGTCATTATGCTGTGGTATCCGATCCTGACCGATGCGCCCCATCAGCCGATGATACGCGCGCTAAAAGATGCACTGCCAGAGGGGCTCATCCATGAAGTGCGCTTTCCACCCGCCCGCGAAGGTCACCGGATGGTTGGCTCTGGTTTGTTCGTCGTGAACGCCCCATATGGATTGGCAGAGGAAGGGCTGCGCCTTTCTGCCCTGTTTGAAGATAAGCTCAAGGACCCTATGTAAGCGTTATGTTTCAAGATATTCTAAGGCGCCTCACCGCCCCCGCACCCGCTCCCCTGAACGAAATTGACAGCCGCGTCGCGCTTGGCGCGCTTCTGGTGCGCGTTGCGCGCACCGATGGCGATTACGCACAGGTCGAGATCCAGCAGATCGACCACGCGTTGATGACACGCTACAGCCTGTCGGCCGCTGATGCCGCGGCACTCCGCGCCGAATGCGAGGAACTGGAAGCGCAGGCCCCCGATACCGTTCGCTTTACCCGCGCCATCAAGGAAGCCGTATCCTATGAAAACCGCCTGAGCGTGATTGAGGCACTCTGGGCGGTGGTAATGGCGGACGGCGTGCGCGACCACGAAGAAGACAGCATGATGCGGATGACCGCCTCTTTGCTGGGGGTGTCGGATCAGGACAGTCACAGCGCAAGGATCAAGGTGAGCGCAAAATAACAGCACCAATGGGGAAAACTGCGCCCAAATTGCGCTGACGTAGGGTCAGGGCGTGCCAAAGAGTTGCAAATGCCCCTGAAATAGGCACAACTCGGTGCCACAATAATGAAAAGCTGCCCAGCCCCGTGAACACGTCTGCCCCAGTCATCGAAATCCGCAACCTGCACAAAGCCTATGGCGATCTGGAGGTTTTGAAAGGTGTCGATATCACGGCTCCCGCAGGGCACGTCGTGTCCCTGATCGGGTCGTCCGGCTCCGGCAAATCCACACTCCTGCGCTGTGCGAACTTGCTCGAAGACAGCCAGCAAGGCGATGTCCTCTTCTGCGGGGAACCTGTCATCTGGAAAGGCACCGGCGCGCGCCGCCATCCGGGGGATCATGCGCAAATGATCCGCATCCGTACGAACCTGTCGATGGTGTTCCAGCAGTTCAACCTCTGGGCACATATGACGATCCTGCAGAATGTGATGGAGGCCCCCTTGACCGTGCTCAAGCGCGACCGCGCCGAGGTTGAGGCCGCTGCGCGCAAATATCTGGACAAGGTCGGCATTGGCGACAAATGCGATGCCTACCCCGCCATGCTTTCGGGCGGACAACAACAACGGGCCGCGATTGCGCGTGCCCTCTGCATGGAACCCAAGGCGCTGCTTTTTGATGAGCCGACAAGCGCCTTGGACCCCGAACTTGAGCAGGAAGTTGTGAAGGTGATCAAGGATCTGGCCGCTGAAGGGCGCACCATGATCATCGTCACCCATGACATGCGACTGGCCGCTGATGTCAGCGACCACGTCGTTTTCCTGCACCAAGGCAAAATCGAAGAGCAAGGCGCACCTGCCGCGCTTTTCGGCAATCCAAAGACCGAACGGCTTCAGGGTTTCCTGTCGGCCACGGTTTCTTAACCTCATCAACCCGGGAGATCATTGATGAAAAACCTTATCCTTACGACGGCCGCACTCGCCTTTGCTGGTTCCATGGCCCTCGCTGACGCGCATTCCGTTGTGCGTCTTGGCACCGAGGGTGCCTACCCTCCGTACAACTTTATCAACGATGACGGCGAAGTTGACGGGTTCGAGCGCGCATTGGGCGACGAGCTTTGCCTGCGCGCCGAACTGACCTGTGAGTGGGTCACAAACGAGTGGGACAGCATTATTCCGAACCTCGTATCCGGCAACTATGATGTCATCATCGCAGGCATGTCGATCACAGACGAGCGTGACGAAGTCATCGACTTTTCGGACAACTACACACAGCCTGATCCATCCGCCTATCTGGTCGCATCCGAAGATGTCGATCTGGCCAATGGGGTAATCGCCGCTCAGACCGGCACAATTCAGGCGGCTTTCATTGCCAGCACAGGCGCGACTTTGCTGGAATTCGCAACACCTGACGAGACTGTTGCAGCCGTGAAAAGCGGTGAAGCTGACGCCGTTCTTGCGGACAAAGCCTATCTTGCGCCAATCGCTGAATCCGACGCTGAAGTGATGCTGATGGGTCAGGAAGAGATGATCGGTGGCGGTGTAGGCCTTGGCCTGCGCGAAAGCGACGGTGAGCTGCGCGACAAATTCAACGCGGCGATTGCGTCCATGAAAGCAGACGGCTCGTTGAACGCATTGATCGCGGAATGGGGTGTGGGCGAGCAGTTCTAAGCCGCACTACAGCACATCAAAGGGTCGCCCTCATGGCGGCCCTTTTTCGTTCAGCCTTTGGCAAACCGTTGCGGACGGTAAGGGGCGAGCATCGCCGCATCCGCGTTGTCGAGACGGCCCGCAATATCCTTAGCAATCAGCTCTGCAATGATCGGCCCAAGCGTGATGCCGGAATGCAGAACAGCGACATACACCCCCGCGGCCACGGCCCCCACGACAGGTAAACCATCCTGCGGCACAGGGCGCTCTGCGCGGACAACCTCGGCCCAGCGCGCATCAGACAAGCCATCGAAGAGAGCGCGTAGCCGCCCCATCGCGGCATCGGCGGCATCATCCGGCATTTGTAACAAATCCTCTGCTGCGTCGCCTTGGTGCCCCGCAGAGACAGGCATCAGGATCTGCCCCGAGGGTTCCTGCCTGATCTCGCCGTCGGGTGTTGCCAGAATATGCTGCAAGATCTTTTCTTGCCGGTTGGTGCGCAGGATATAGGCGGGGCGCGGCACAAGGGGGATCGTGCAATCAATACTCTGCGCCAGTGCGGTCGTACCTGTCCCGGCGGCAATGATCACCTGATCGGCTGCGATCACACCCTGCGCTGTCACAACCCCCACACCACGGCCATTGCGCAGCGCGATGCCTGAGACCGCCACATTGCTGATCACCCGTGCGCCCGCATCCTGTGCTGCGGCCAGAAACGCCCTTGCCAGATCACCCGAGGAGGCAGCCCCCTCGCTGGGGAAGAAAAGCGCCTGTTTGGGGGCGACTTTCAATGCGGGTGCGCGCGCGGATACGGCCTGCTCGCTTAACATCTCCACAGGATACGCAAATCCGCGCAACTGCGCGTATGTCTCTTCCATCGCAGCCCCGGGCATGTCCCAGCATAAACACCCCTGCCACACAACGGGGGCCGCGACGACTTTCATGACGCGGTGCCATGCCTGAATACCTGCCGCGCGAAGATGATGATGGTCGTCGTTCAGATAAAAGCTCGCGTTGATCCAGCCAAAGGCGGCACGTGTCGCATCCGGTGCGCCGCTTGCGACGACCGTGACGCGATGCCCCGCGCGCGACAGTTGCAGCGCCGTCGCGGCCCCGATGATGCCAGCGCCCACAATTACGACAGACTGTTCCATTTTTAGCATCTCCCGTTGCGGCAAACCCGCATTGCGCCGCGTAAATGTGCGCCGTGCGTTGACTTGGCGCGGCAATTGTTGGACGGATTAACAATCCAACGCAATAAGACGATTGATGTTCAGTTACTGTACAGATCCCGCCACCCTTGAAGGCTTCCAATGGTTTAGCTGCTACCTGACAACAGGCAAGCACATGTCCATGTACTATGCCTTTGGTACGGTCCTGTTACTGCTGGCGATCACGGCCCCCACGGCGCTTGCTTTTGGCTTTGCGGGCGCATCTGCGGCGCGCAGCACTGTGGCTCCGCTGCGCTGGATTGGTAAAACCTATATCGCAGTTGTGCGCGGCATCCCCGATATCGCGTTTTTCCTTTTCTTCGTCATCGCGCTTGATCAGGCCTTCGAATATATCCGCCACCGCATCAAATGCCCCGACTGGACCGAGCCGGTGCGCCAAGGCAACGATTTCGTTGTTTGCACCGCCGCCAAGCTGCCCTTGGGCAATGCCCCCCAATGGGTGCATGAGACCTACGGCTTTTTGCTAGCCGTGCTCACCTTTGCCATCGTCTTTGGGGCCTTTGCGGCAAACGTCCTGTTTGGCGCCATGCGCGCTGTGCCCAGAGGACAGCTTGAAACCGCCGAAGCCTACGGCATGAACCGCCGCCAGACCTTTTGGCGCGTGCTGGTGCCGCAAATGTGGGTCTATGCGCTGCCTGGTCTGTCGAACTTGTGGATGGTGCTGATCAAGGCCACGCCACTTCTGTTTCTGCTGGGCGTAGAGGATATCGTTTACTGGGCCCGTGAACTGGGCGGTGCCAAGCAGCCGCAATTCACCGACTATCCCCACCCCGACTGGCGGATGTGGTATTTTGGGGCGCTTCTGGTTTTCTACCTCTGCTTTACAAAAGTCTCTGAAGTCGTGCTGGACCGGATCATGGCCAAACTGACCCATGGCCAAGCCACTACGGCCGGTGAACGGCAACGCAAGGCAGCCGCATAATGAGTTGTTGGGAAACAATCGCCGACTACGCGCTGCGCAGCCAAGGTATTGGCGAGCGTTTGTTGCCGCGCAGTGACTTTACGCTTTGCCAGCAGTTCACGCTGATCGGGTCTGGCATGATCTGGAACATCTATTTCGGGGTTGTGGCCCTCTGCTTTGGCTTCTTTTTGGCCACTGCCGTGGCGATGGGCAAGGCCGCACAAAACCCGCTTTTGCGCAAACCTGCGGAATGGTTCATCTTTATCTTCCGCGGCTCACCTCTGTTTATCCAGTTCTTCTTTGCCTATTTCCTTTTCCTCAGCCTCAAAAACGTCAGCCCGTTTTTTGACCCGCTCACCTCGGCCTGGGCCGGTGCGCTGTTGGTGCTCTTCCTGAACACCGCCGCCTATTCGGGCGAGATTTTCTATGGCGCGCTGCAATCCATCCCCAAAGGCGATATCGAGGCAGCAGACGCTTACGGTCTTTCAGGCTGGACGCGCTTTCGCCGCGTCATCTGGCCCACCATGCTGCGGCTGGCATGGCCAGCTTATACCAACGAGGCGATTTTCCTGTTTCACGCCACGACGCTTGTGTTCTTCTCGGGCTTTCCGGCAACGCAACAACGGGGCGACGCGCTTTATTATGCCAACTACTTTGCCGATAAGACTTTCAATCCTTTCGTCCCCTATCCGATCCTCGCAGGATATTTCATCATCCTGACGCTGATCGTCATCGGGCTTTTCGGCTTGGTGAATAGCCATCTGAACCGGCATTTGCCGCAGGATGCACGCAGGAAAATCAAAGTGAGGCCGCAGATTATCCGATGAGTTGGCTTGATGATCACCCCGAAATCCGTAACCTGCGCTGTGGCGCGGCCGATCTGAACGGCCAGCCACGCGGTAAACGCATGCCGCGCAAGTTTGCCCAGAAGCTCGAAAAAGAAGGTACGCGCTTTCCGCTGTCGGTCCTGAACCTTGATATCTGGGGAGAGGACATCGACGACAGCCCGCTGGTGTTCGAAACCGGCGATGCAGACGGCCTTCTGTTGCCAACAGAGCGGGGCTATGTGCCGATGCCGTGGCTGCGCGCACCCACCGCCATTTTGCCACTTTGGGCGTTTCATGATGATGGCACGCCTTTTTCTGGCGATCCGCGCCATGCGCTGGCCCGCGTGCTGAACCGCTATCATGAACACGGTCTGACACCGGTCGCCGCAACCGAGATGGAGTTCTATCTTGTCGATGACAGCGGCAAGAAAATCCGGCAGCCCAAATCACCACGCTCGGGCAAACGCCGCGCCGGTGCCGAGATCCTGTCCTTGCGCGCGCTCGATGCTTTTGATGAGTTCTTCAACGAACTTTATGATGCTTGCGGGGCGATGAATATTCCCGCCGAGGCCGCGATTTCCGAAGGCGGGATCGGCCAGTTCGAGGTGAACCTTGAACATGTGCCCGATGCGCTCAAATCCGCAGATGATGCGTGGCTGTTCAAGATGCTGGTGCGCGGCCTTGCCCGCAATCACGGGATGGCAGCCAGTTTCATGGCCAAGCCTTATGATGACTATGCCGGAAACGGGCTGCACACGCATTTTTCGGTGCAGGACAAGGACGGCAAGAACATCTTTGCCAATGATACGTTTGAAGGCACGCCCCTTTTGCAGAACGCGATCGCTGGCTGTCTGGCAGGCATCCCTGATCTGACACTGATCTTTGCGCCCCATGGCAACAGCTATGAACGGCTGGTGCCGGGCGCACATGCACCGACCAGCATTTGCTGGGCCTATGACAACCGCACCGCCACTGTGCGCGTGCCGGGCGGGAGCTATGGCGCGCGGCGGATCGAACATCGTCTCGCGGGTGGTGACGTGAACCCCTATCTGTTCCTTGCTGCCGTGCTGGGGTCTGCGCTGGTAGGGATCGAGGACGGCATGACACCCCCTGCCCCGATCACCGGTAACGCCTATGACCAGAAGCTGCCGCAGGTGCCCGGCACTTGGGCAGAAGCGATTGACCGGTTCGAGCAAAGCACGCTTGCGCGGCGCATATTTGATCCACAGCTGGTGGATAATCTGGTCCGGACGAAACGGCAGGAAATGCAGTATTTTGCGGAAATGTCCCCCGAAGAACAGCTCGACCATTATCTTGATCTTGTCTAATTCTATCCCCACCTGAAGGTTAGAGGTTCACCCATGAAGATCGGCATTTTGCAAACAGGCCATGCGCCGGACGAGTTGTTGCCAACAAACGGCGATTATGACCGGCTGTTCCAGCGACTGCTGGATGGAAACGGCTTTGCATTCACCACCTATAACGTTGTGGATATGGAGTTTCCTGCCAGCATCACCGATTGCGATGGCTGGCTGATCACAGGCTCCAAACACGGCGCCTATGAGGATCACCCCTTCATTCCACCGCTTGAGGCCTTCATCCGCGATGTCTATGCCGCCGATATTCCCTTGGTGGGCATATGCTTTGGCCATCAGATCATCGCGCAGGCACTGGGTGGGAAGGTTGAAAAATTCACCGGCGGCTGGGCCGTCGGACACCAGACCTATGATTGGAACGGCGAGAGGATTGCACTCAACGCGTGGCATCAGGATCAGGTTATCGCCATACCCAAGGATGCGCAGGTGATTGCCAGCAATGATTTTTGTGCCGCGGCAGCCCTCGTTTATGGCAAGCGCGCGTTCACGACACAGCCGCACCCGGAGTTTGACACGGATTTCATCGCAGGTCTGGCCCAGCACCGTGGGCCGGGCGTTGTGCCTGATACGCAACTGGCGGAAACGCATGCAAATTTGCAAAAGCCCATTGATAATGCGCTGATCGCGACACAGATCGCCAAGTTCTTCAAAGAGCGCACGGTGGCTTAAGGCCTTATGAACCCACTTTATCGTAACGACCGCCCCGGCGTATTGCCCGATAGCTGGTATGTCGC
>NZ_DASYOK010000374.1:0-20694 GCF_036007805.1 Yoonia sp. | reverse complement strand
CGCCGCACCAATCGCCATGGTTGCCACAGGAAAGCCGCGCGGCATTTGCAGAATGGAATAGAGGCTATCGACGCCCGACAACGCCTGCGTCTGCACCGGCACGCCTACCACAGGCACGCGGGTTTTCGACGCCATCATGCCGGGCAAGTGCGCTGCACCGCCTGCGCCTGCAATAATGACCTGCAAACCACGGTCCACAGCAGTCTTGCCATAGTCCCACAGACGATCAGGGGTCCGGTGCGCCGAGACGATCTTGGTCTCATAGGGAACCCCTAAAGCATCCAGCACATCTGCCGCTTCACGCATCGTCGGCCAGTCCGACTGGCTGCCCATAATGATACCGACAAGGGGTTTGCTCATGATAATGTCCCACCTTCAAAACGAAGCGGCACTATAGCCAAGCCCGGCGGCGCGGCAATGCCCTCTGGCGTGTTATGCAATGATATCGGGTAAAATGCGGTCTTCGAGCTGGGCAATCCGGTCTTTCAGCGCCAGCTTTTGCTTCTTTAACCGCTTGATGGTGAGCATATCAGCCGAGCCGCGCTCATGCAGGGCCTCAATCGCTTCGTCCAGATCACGATGCTCGCGGCGCAGCACCTCCAGCTTGACCCGAAGGACCTCTACTTCTTCCATTTTGTTCGAAGTGTTCATCAACAGCTCATTCAGAGGCGGGTATTGCCCCACTCTATAGTGTGAAAGCATCAAGAACCTAATACTTCCTCTTGATCAATACCCCATCCACACCCATATTTTTAACAACGGTCGCCGCAACGGGACCACAACCTGACAGTCGCTTCAATAAAGGGCATGTCTTATGACAAAATTGGCTTTGGGGACGCATCCGTTCCTATTGGGTTTTGAACAGCTGGAACGGCTGGTCGAACGAACCGCGAAAAGCGGCAACGAAGGGTACCCGCCCTATAACATCGAACAGACTTCGGAAAATTCTTACCGGATCACATTGGCCGTTGCCGGTTTCGGAGAAGATGATCTCTCGATTACAGTTGAAGATAACGCGCTGGTGATCCGTGGCCGCCAGTCTGACGACAGCGAAGGCCGCATCTTCTTGCATCGCGGGATCGCCGCGCGTCAGTTCCAGCGCTCTTTTGTACTGGCCGATGGCGTCGATGTCGGCGAGGCGATCATGGAAAACGGTCTGCTGCACGTCGATCTGACCCGCGCGGTCCCGCAGCGTGTCGTTCAAACGATCAAAATCAGGAAGGGATAAGTCATGAATACCAAATTCGATCTCGAAAAGCTCGGGCAAGGCATCGTCTATGTGAAACCTATCCTTGCAACCGACCTTCCCGAGGAAATGCGCGAACGCGTCGGTGACCTGGAAGAGCTGTTTTCAGTCCACAACGCCGATGGCGAACAACTTGCTCTGGTTGCTGATCGCAAGCTGGCTTTTCATCTGGCCCGCGAAAACAACATGCAGCCTGTCACGGTGCATTAAATAGGTAAGGTGGATCTTGATCCACCTTACCTTTGAACTCAATACGTTAGCCTTTGATCAACCCGAGACTTTCCAGCTTCAGGATCACCTGATGCGCGCAGTTGTCCACAGGCACACTCTCGGTTTCCAAGCGCAGTTCAGGGTTTTCAGGCACATCATAGGGGTCTGAAATGCCCGTGAATTCCTTGCTCTTGCCTGCACGTGCGAGCTTATAGAGCCCCTTGCGGTCGCGCCGCTCGCATTCCTCGATTGAAGTCGCGACATGCACTTCGATAAACGCGCCGAACTGCTCGACATCTTCGCGCACGGCACGTCGGGTCGCCGCATAGGGCGCAATCGGGGCACAGATCGCGATGCCGCCGTTCTTCGTGATCTCGGAGGCCACATAGCCGATCCGGCGAATGTTCAGATCGCGGTGCTCTTTGCTGAAACCCAGCTCAGATGACAGGTTCTTACGCACGATGTCGCCGTCCAAAAGCGTGACCGGACGCCCGCCCATTTCCATCAGCTTGACCATCAGCGCATTGGCGACCGTGGACTTTCCGGACCCCGAAAATCCGGTGAAGAACACAGTGAACCCCTGCTCTGCACGTGGGGGGCGCGTCTTGCGCAGTTCTTCAACAACAGCAGGAAACGAGAACCATTCAGGAATCTCAAGCCCTTCGGACAAGCGGCGGCGCAGTTCAGTGCCCGAGATATTGAGGATCGTCACATCATCCTTATCCAAAATCTCGTCCGCAGGCTCATATTGGGCGCGGTCCTGCACATAAACCATGTGCTTGAAGTCGACCATTTCGATGCCCATTTCCTCCTGATGCTCGCGGAACAGGTCTTGTGCATCATAAGGGCCGTAAAAATCCTCGCCCGCAGAATTCTTGCCGGGGCCTGCGTGATCGCGACCGACGATGAAATGGGTGCAACCGTGGTTTTTGCGGATCAGACCGTGCCAGACCGCCTCGCGCGGGCCGGCCATGCGCATGGCAAGGTTCAGCAAGGACATTGTGGTGGTGGATGAAGGGTATTGATCAAGCACTGCCTCATAGCAGCGCACGCGGGTAAAGTGATCAATATCGCCCGGTTTGGTCATGCCCACGACCGGATGGATCAAAAGGTTCGCCTGCGCCTCTTTGGCAGCGCGGAACGTGAGTTCCTGATGCGCGCGGTGCAGCGGGTTGCGCGTCTGGAACGCGACAACTTTGCGCCATCCCAGCTTGCGGAAATAGGCGCGCAATTCGTTTGGCGTGTCGCGGCGCGCGCGGAAATCGTAATGCACAGGTTGTTGGATGCCTGTCACAGGACCACCAAGATAAACAGCGCCGGCCGTGTTGTGCAGGTAATTGACCGCCGGATGCGCACTATCATCGGCACCAAAGACTTTCTCTGCCTCATGCGCCTTGTTCGGCACCCATTTGTCAGTGATGGTCATTGTGGCAAGGATCACACCTTCCTGATCGCGCAGCGCAATATCCTGACCAATCTCAATTGTCTCGGCAAAACCCTCGGACACATCCAGCGTAATCGGCATCGGCCAAAGCGTGCCGTCAGCCAGACGCATGGTATCGACAACGCTTTCGTAATCGGCCTGGCCCAGGAACCCTTTGAGCGGGTTAAAGCCCCCGTTCATCAGCAGTTCCAGATCGCAAATCTGGCGTGGTGTCAGATCATGGCTGGTCAGCTCAGCGGCTTCCAGTTTCATCTTCTGGGAGCTCTCGTAAGAAACATAGAGTTCTGGAACAGGTGTCAGATCATGCGACATGGTCATCTCAAATACGCTAAAGGTCAGTTGACCGTGGCATAGACGTGGCCCAAGGGGCTTGTCTAGCGGCCAAATCGAAAAAAACCAATAATGTCCTTGGCCCTGCAAATGCAGGGTTAGCGTCCTATTTCAAGGTCGCAGATAGGAACACTGACCTTAATGGCCGCAGGGTGGAAACCTACTCGGCAGCCGCGACAGCCTGCGTATCTTCCAACTCGGCGATGTATTTTTCTGCATCCAGCGCCGCCATGCAGCCCATCCCGGCAGAGGTGACCGCCTGACGATAGACGTGGTCCGTCAAATCACCTGCAGCAAAGACACCCGGGATCGCCGTCTTCGTCGTACCGGGGGCTACTTTGACATAGCCGCCATTGTGAGTCTCCAACTGGTCCTTGACCAGTTCGGACGCTGGCGCATGCCCGATCGCCACGAACACACCTTTCGCAGGGATCTCGGTTACTTCACCGGTCTGCGTATGTTTCACACGCACGCCTTCCACGCCCAAGGGGCTATCTGCGCCATAGACCTCATCAATCTCATGGAACCACAGCGTTTCAATCTTGGGGTTATTCATCAGACGGTTCTGCAAAATCTTTTCGGCGCGCAACTCGTCACGGCGATGCACAAGCGTGACCTTGGATGCAAAGTTTGTCAGGAAAAGCGCTTCTTCCACGGCTGTGTTGCCGCCACCCACGACAATAATTTCTTGGCCACGATAGAAGAAGCCATCGCACGTCGCACAGGCGCTGACACCGAACCCTTTGAATTTCTCTTCCGACGGCAGCCCCAGCCATTTGGCACGCGCACCGGTGCATAGGATCACCGCATCGGCGGTATAGACCGCACCACTGTCACAGGTGGCCGTAAAGGGACGGTTTTGCAGATCAAGCGCGGTCACGATATCGCCCACGATCTCGCAGCCCATCGCACGGGCGTGCGCCTCCATCCGGACCATCAAATCAGGCCCCTGCACTTCGGTATCGCCTGGCCAGTTTTCGACCTCGGTCGTGGTCGTCAACTGCCCGCCAGGTTCGATCCCTTGGATCAAGACCGGTTCCAACATCGCGCGCGCGGCGTATACGCCTGCCGTATAGCCCGCGGGCCCCGATCCGATGATCAAAACTTTGATGTGGCGCGTGTCGGTCATGGCAGCTTCTCCTAAAATCTCCCTTCGATATAGCCCTCTGCGGGCGATGATAAAAGGCCAAGTCGTGGTGCATAACTCGCGTTATTTTGTTGCGGACCCTTGAAATAATATTGCGTGCAACCCCATCTTGACGTAGTATTTGCAAAAATATCAGGGAACATCCGATGCCAGGGACCAAACTAGACGAAATCGACCGCATGATTCTGGCGGAACTGCAGGCCGATGGTCGCATGACCAACGTCGAGCTTGCGAAACGTGTGGGCATCTCGGCCCCGCCATGTCTGCGCCGTGTGCGTACCTTGGAAGAGCAAGGCTATATCCAAGGCTATCATGCCGATGTCAACGCCCGCGAATTGGGTTTTGAGGTACAGGTTTTTGCGATGGTCGGGCTGGTCAGTCAGGCCGAGGCGGACCTGAGCGCATTTGAAAACCGCTGCAAGTCGTGGCCGCTGGTGCGCGAATGTCACATGCTGAATGGCGAGGTGGATTTCATCCTCAAATGCGTCGCCCCTGATTTGCGCACGTTCCAGCGTTTCCTGACCGAGGAACTGACCAGCGCCGACAACGTCGCATCCGTGAAAACGTCTCTGGTGATCCGTGGCGCCAAGGATGAACCCGGCGTGCCGTTCGACGTTCTAGAGGCACGGTTGGCGCAAGAGGCGTAATCTTCCGTACGCAGTTAATGTCAAAAAATTATGTGAAACCTTAAGGCCGGATGATGAAGCGCAGTGCATTTCCCTTCCTATTTCTGATGCTTTTTGCCGGCGGTTGCGCTTTGCAAAGCGGTGGGCGCACGCTGGTTCAAGGCACTGGTCCTGACGAACTGCTCAAATTGCGTTCTGGCCCGGGGCTTGGGTTTAATATTGTTTTAGGTTTGCCTGAGGGAACGGTCCTTGATCTGAAAGACTGTGTTACCGAAGTTGGCCAACGGTGGTGCAAGGTTTCACTTGCTGATGCTCCGCGAATTTCAGGCTATGTGTCGGCTGACTACATTTCAGAAAATTGATCCCGAAGGCGCGCCAAATCGTTTCGGGCCATTGAAATAAATCACAGAAAAGGACGCCCACTTTCGCGGACGCCCTCTCCTTCACATAGCCATCAGATTTATGCGCGAACAGATGTTCCGAGGCCAGTGATCCTTATTCGCCCCCGCCCAATTGGTGGACATAAGCGGTGACTGCCTTGATTTGCGCCTCTGTCAGGCGTTCACCCCAAGGCGGCATGACACCAAAGCGGGAATAGCGGACAGTCTGTTCCAGCGCATCCACGCTGCCACCGTAGAGCCAGATCGCATCGGTCAGGTTGGGCGCACCCAGATCACGGTTGCCCGCACCGTCGTCGCCGTGGCAGGCGGCACAGTTGTCGAGGAACAATTCCGTTCCCGCCTCAGCCAGCGCCGCGTCATGCTCCTGACCTGAAATCAGACGCACATATTGGACGACCTGATCCACTTCTTCATTGCTGAAGATATCGTCGTAGGCAGTCATCTCGGAATACCGCGCATCCCAGTCTTCCTCGTTCCGGATGCCATGACGGATCGTGTATTCGATGTTGTCGAAATCACCACCCCAGAGCCAATCATCATCCAGAAGGTTGGGATAACCGGTGAAACCGGCCGCACCGGAACCGTGGCACTGCGAGCAGTTATTGCGGTAAACCGCAGCACCGGCAGAATTCGCATAACGCATCAGTTCCGGGTTTTCATTCAACACATTAAGGTCAGCAGAGGCCAGCTGCGCCGAAATCTCGGCATTCGCATCTTCAAAACGGGCGATGTCCTGTGCGACTTCGCCACGTGTCGAATAGCCGAGCAAACCGGCCGTCGCTTTGCTGACCATCGGCCATGCCGGATAGGCGATCGTATAGGCGATGGCCCAAACAATTGTGATGTAGAAAGTCCACAGCCACCAGCGCGGCAACGGGTTGTTGAGTTCCTTGATGCCGTCCCAAGAATGACCCGTTGTATCGGTGCCTGTGACTTCGTCGATGTCTTTTTGGTCATTGCTGCTCATTTCTGCAGCTCCTCAGTCTCGGAAGAACCGGGGCGGTCCTCGTTACGGAAAGGGATGTTGGCGGTGTCGCTGTGCAGGGCACGGGTCCCAGGGCGCAAGGCCCAGAGGATTGCGCCGACAAACAGCGTGAACATCACCAGCAGCATCCAGTTTTCTGCCATCTGGCTCAGGAGAGATGTGTTTTCCATTTCCATGCTTCCTTAGCGGCTTGCGTCTGGGGTGAAGGTCGAGAAGTCGACCGTTGTGCCCAGCATTTGCAGATAAGCGATCAAGGCGTCCATTTCGGACACGCCAGGTTCCCCATCAAAGTTGCGGATCTGTGCGCCAGGATACCTTTCTAACAGCTCGTCATAGGAGTCGGTGTCAGGGTCGGCTTGCGCCAAGACGTCCGCCGCCGCCACTTCGATCATTTCGTCGGTATACGGCACGCCGACAAATCTGTGGGTCGCCACGAGATCGGCGGTATACTCTGCATTGACCGGCGTATCGAGCAGGAAGGCATAACCCGGCATGATCGATTCCGGGACAACCGAGCGTGGCTCAATCAGGTGATCAAGATGCCAAGCATCCGAGTATTTGCCGCCCACACGGGCCAGGTCTGGCCCGGTCCGCTTGGACCCCCACTGGAACGGATGATCGTACATGGATTCCGCTGCAAGCGAGTAGTGGCCATAGCGTTCCACCTCGTCCCGCATGGGGCGGATCATCTGGCTGTGGCACACATAGCACCCTTCACGGATGTAGACGTCTCGCCCCGCCAGTTCGAGCGGGGAATAGGGTCGCACCCCCTCTACCTCTTCAATTGTGTTTTCGAGCCAGAAGAGAGGTGCGATTTCCACGATCCCGCCCACCGACACCACCAAAAGGGAGGAAACGAGTAGTATCGTCGGGCTGCGTTCAAGGATCGCGTGTTTGGAAAGGAAGCCTTTGGCTGGTGTGTTTTGTGTATCAGACATTTCTCAGCCCTCCTTATTCTGCCGGCACGCCAACCGGTGCGTGGACTTTCGCCCCGCCACGGATGGTCATGTACATGTTCCAGACCATGATCACGGCGCCAGCGAGGTAGAGAACCCCACCCAGACCACGGACCACATACATCGGGAACTTCGCGGAAACGGTGTCGGCAAAGCTGTTCACTAGGAACCCGTTTGCATCGACTTCGCGCCACATCAGGCCTTCCATGATCCCCGTCACCCACATCGAGGCCGCGTAGAGAATGATACCGATTGTGGCCAACCAGAAGTGCCAGTTGATTGCAGACATGGAATACATCTGTGCGCGCCCCCAAAGCTTAGGTGTGAGGAAGTAAAGCGCCGAGAACGTGATCATTCCGTTCCAGCCAAGTGCGCCGGAGTGCACGTGACCGATGGTCCAGTCTGTGTAGTGCGACAGGCTGTTGACCGCGCGGATCGACATCATCGGGCCCTCGAATGTGGACATCCCGTAGAAGGCAAGGCTGATCACCATCATCCTGATAATCGGATCGGTGCGCAGTTTGTCCCATGCGCCTTGCAGCGTCATCAGGCCGTTGATCATACCGCCCCAGCTGGGCATCCAAAGCACAATGGAGAAGACCATACCAAGGGTCGATGCCCAATCAGGCAAAGCGGTGTAGTGCAAGTGGTGTGGACCCGCCCAGATATACAGAAAGATCAGCGCCCAGAAGTGGATGATGGACAGTTTGTATGAAAACACCGGACGCCCGGCCTGCTTGGGTACAAAGTAGTACATCATGCCAAGGAAACCCGCCGTCAGGAAGAAGCCCACCGCATTGTGGCCATACCACCACTGCACCATCGCATCCTGCACGCCCGAGAAGACCTGCACGGATTTGCTGCCCCAGATGCTGACGGGGATGCTCAGGTTGTTGACCAGATGCAGCATCGCCACCGTGACGATGAAGCTCAGCAAAAACCAGTTCGCAACATAGATGTGCTTTTCGACACGTTTAAAGAGTGTGCCCAAAAAGACCGCCAGAAACGCCAGCCAGACCACAGTCAGCCAGATATCAATGTACCATTCAGGCTCGGCATATTCCTTCGATTGCGTCGCACCAAGCAGATAGCCGGTCGCAGCCAAAACGATAAAGAGGTTGTAGCCCCAGAAAACAAACCACGCGAGATTGCCACCCCACAACCGTGCGCCGCAGGTACGTTGCACGATGTAGAAGGACGACATGATCAGGGCATTCCCCCCGAACGCGAAAATCACCGCACTGGTGTGCAGTGGGCGTAGCCGTCCAAAGTTGCCGTAGGGTTGCAGCACCTCGAAATTAAGCGCTGGAAAGGCCAGCTGGAAGGCGATGACCACCCCGACCAAAAACCCCACGACACCCCAAAATCCGGTGGCGATCACGCCGGCACGGACAACATCGTCCATATAACCGTCAGGTGTTGCGTAAACCGGCGCTTCCATCTGGCGCAGAACGCGCACAAACATAAAGGCGGCAACGACCATAATGATGAGGGCGTGCACAATATACGCAATATCACGCCCCCAGTTTGCAGCGAGAGCAGCGAAGAGCGTGATACCCCCCAATGCTATCAACTTTATGTAGTTCCCCATAAGTGATCCCCTTCTTATGCCGGATCGCAAATGGGTCCGACGGCTACTTGGTTCTTTCGCTTATGGAATCTGGGGCGCGGTGGGTCTTTGATGTGGATCAATGGTGCGCTTGATATGGATCAAGGTCACGCGGCGCAAAGAAAGTCAGTGTTCTTGCAAGAGGCGGTTTTGCGCGAACGATCGCCCCCAAACGTAAGACCGATATGGGGAAGGCCGGACCAATGTCATACAAGATTATCGCGACGATTCTCACCGACAAAGAACAATCCGCAGAAGCACTAGACGCGGCCATCGCGCTTGCAGACCGGATGGATGCACATCTCGACGTTTATGTCGTGACGATCAGCCATACCGAAACATACAACTATTATCTGGGGTCCGAGGCGCTGATGGTGGCGCAACAGACCACTGACGCCATGGCCGAGCGCGAGGCCATCGAAACCTGGCTTTCCAACAGGATGCGCGCCGAAGTCGTGCGCTGGTCATCACAGGCCGCCACCGTGCAAGGCCCTGCCCTGACGGGTTATCTGGCGCGCAAGCTGCGATTCTCTGATCTGGTCGTTTTGCCCCGCCCCTATCAGGACAACCCCGAAGCCGCGTCGCTTGTCGAGGCCTGCCTTTTCGCCGCCGAACGACCCGTCTTGATGATCCCCAAAGGCTGCAAAGCGCCCGATGCGGGCGGTCATGTGCTGATGGGATGGAACGACGGAGCCGAAGCGCTGGCTGCGGCGCGTGCCGCTATGCCGCTCTTGGAACAAGCCGACATTACCGATATCTGCATCATTGATCCGCCGATGCATGCCGCCGACCGCTCGGATCCGGGTGGGGCGATGGCGCAATACCTGATGCGGCACGGCACAAAATCCGAAGTCGCCGTTCTGGCCAAAACCGAACCCCATGTCGGCGACATCCTGTTGCGCCGCGCGAAAGAGGTTGGTGCCAAAATGATCGTCAGCGGTGCCTATAGCCACTCACGGCTACGCGAGGCTGTCTTTGGCGGCGCGACGCGTGACTTGCTAGAACTGGCTGACCTGCCAATCTTGATGTCGCGTTAGGATATCTGGCACGGGGCCAGAGATGACGGCTAGAAGCCTTCTTCTCCCGTTTCAGCCTTCAAGGCGTCTAGATCGGGCACCCGAATATCACGGCGTTCGTCAAAGGCGATCAGCCCGTCTTTCTTCAAGGCGGACATCTGGCGGCTTACGGTCTCAATCGTCAGGCCCAGATAGTTGGCCATCGTCTCGCGGGTGATCGGCAAGGTGAAGGTGGTCTCCGCCGTTTCACCGGGCTTCAATGATGCCATCCGCACAGCGATCATATGCAACAAAGACGCGATCTTCTCGCGTGCAGTCTTGCGGCCCAGGACCAGCATCCACTCACGGGCAGCGTCCAGTTCATCGAGGGTCATCTCAAGCAGACGCTGGCCGACATGCGGTGTGTCAAGGATCATCTTCTCAAAGGGTTTGCGCCGGAAACAGCACAGCATGACATCGGTTTCCGCGACGACGTCACAGTCGATCGTATCGCGATTGGGGCGCCCCATAAAATCGCCCGGCAAAAGCAAACCCACCATCTGGACACGGCCATCAGGCAATGTCCGCATCAGACTGGAGACACCCGACACAACTGACCCCACGAATTCCAGCGGGTCACCACCAAAAAAGATCGGCTGGCCCGCAGCATAAGTGCGGTAGTATTTGATCTCTTCCAGCTGAAGCAATTCATCAGGCTCACATTTGGAACAGACTGCACTATAGCGAATGGGACAATCATTGCAGGAGCGCAGCTTTGGCACGGCGAGTGTCATTTTGGAATTCCCCGGTCTTATTGGCTATTCGCAATATGGCGCAATTCCGGCTCAGGTTCAAAGACGCATTTGCTTCAGCGGCTTTGTTCTCCAGTCACCGCCCGGCAATGGCGGCCAATTCGTCTGCTGCATCCCGCAATGTCTCAAGATGTTTTGTCAGTTCCGTGACCTGTACCCGTTGTTCGGGCGCATGAATCGAGAGTGTCGACAAGAGCCTCCCTCGGTCATCCAGAATTGGCACGGCAATGGCGCTCATGCCGGGCATGAATTCCTGGTCATCCGTGGCATAGCCCCGCTCTCGCGTCTTCGCCAGTTCCTCTCGGAGCAGCGCGGGGTCCGTGATCGTCTTGTCCGTTTGCCGGCGCAACTCGTTGTTCTTCAGGAACCGGTCAAGATAGTCAGGGCGCAGCGTTGACAGATACATTTTTCCGCTGGCGGTGCAGTGAAAGGGGACCTGTGTGCCGACAGGCAGCTGGATGCGCAGCGGCCAATGGGTTTCCACGCGGTCCAGATAGAACATCCCCTCGCGCTCAGGGATCGCAATATTGCAGGTCTCGCCAACCGACAGCGCCAAGGATTTCAGGACTGCCAAACGCACGGTTCTGATCCGCTCGGACGACAGGGTATTGATCGCAAGTATCCGCATCCGACGGCCGGGACTATAGGACCGGCCGTCAATGTCGCGTTGCAGGAACCCTTCCGCCTCTGCCGTTGCAAAAAGCCTGTGGATCGTCGGCTTGGGCAACTTCATGGTCTCGTTGATAACTGACGGCGTGACGGGGACACCGGCCTTGGCGACTTCTTCTAAAAGCAACAAAAGCCTTAGATTGGTCGGGATTTGGCCGGCGGCCTCATCATTTTCGTCGTCAATCATCGTCACATTATCTATCCGGCAAAATTGCGAGCGCAGTTTCCGGAACAAGTGCCACAAAGAACCAGACTGCAATCAGTGCAATAAGGTAGGGCACGATGTAGCGCAACAACCGGAAGTAGGGCACACCCGTCACACCTGAGGCGACATAAAGGTTAAGTCCATAAGGCGGCGTCACAAACCCGATGGATGCACCCACAAGGAACACAACCGCAAAGTGGATCGGATCAATGCCGACCGATGCCGCAATGGGCGCAAGGATCGGTGCAAGAATGATCGTCACAGGCAGGGATTCAAGGATCATGCCGGTCACGAAAACAATCGCCATCGACGTGAACAGAACCGCATAATAGCCCCCCATACCGGTCACGAATTCACCGATAAATTCTCTGGCACCCAAGGATGACATGACCTGCTGCATTGCGACCGACACGGCAATCAACGGGACAAGGATGCCCGAGATCTGGGCAGACCGTGACACAATCGACGGGATCTGTGGAACGGTAAAGCCTTGGACAACAAGCATTGATGCATAGCTCTTTTGCTCTACCGGAACATCAGAGGCACTGCCCATGATCCGGTTCAGCGGATAAGATACCAAGCCGATGAACACACAAAAACCAACGGTCACACCTGCCGCCTCGGTGGGCGAGAACTTACCGGTGTAGATGCCCCAAAGCACCAGACCGATGGCAAAGAATCCCAACCATGCGCCGATACCTGTCTTGATCATCCGCGAAACCGACAGGCCGATCAGAACACCCCAACCGTTGATCGTGCAAATAATGAACGCTGCGGTCATCATACCCAGAACCATCAACGCCCCCGGGATGATACCCGCAACAAACAGGTCAGAAATCGGCAGGTTCAGCAGGAAGCCATAGACGATAAAGATGATGGAAGGCGGAATGATAATCCCCACCGTACCCCCCGCCGCAGCAGTCGCCGCCGAGAAACGTTCATCATAGTTGCCCTTGACCATTTCGGGGTGCAGCATTGAACCGATCGTCGCCGTCGTCGCCGAGTTGGACCCCGAGATCGCAGCAAAGAGACCACAGGCCGCGATCGAGGCCATGGCAAGACCACCGCGCAACCAGCCCAGCACCGAATAGGCAAAATCCGACAATCGTCGGGCTATCCCAGACTGGTTGATCAGATCGCCGGTGAGGATAAAGAGCGGCATCGCCAGCAAGGCAAAGCCTTTGCTGAACACGTTGATCAACTCGTTACCTGTATTCGCCAAAGGCAGGTCGATGACAAAACTGATACCGATAACCCAGTAAAAGATGACCAGCAGAACGGGTGTTCCGAGCATGAAAAAAAGCGTCACGCCCAATGAGATAAGTGTAATCCATGTACTATCGGCCATTAGACGTCTCCCCCGATGACGGCTTGCTTGATGATCTGGTCACCAGACTTGTAGTTATTCCAGTCTTCCAGCCAGTTCCCGATCACACGTCCGGACATGAGCGTAAAGGCGACGGGTATTGTTGTGTAGAACCACCATTTCATGATGTCATCGACGCCATCGACCAATTGGAAGTTGTCAGCGGAAAGTGCGGTAAACCGCAGCGATGTCGTGATTGCGATCCAGCAGAACCCGAACCAAAGGGCCGCATCAAGTGTGAGTGTCGCCATTTGACCGGACGGCGGCATCTTTGAGCGGAATTCACTGAAACTCAGGTGTGTCCGCAGTTTCACGTTATACGAACAAGCGAACCACGCCATGACCATGAAAAGGAAAGGCGGGATTGTCGTTGACCCGGACCATTGGCTTGAAAAGACAAACCGGTCAATTACGCCCCAACAGATGATGCCTGCAATGATCAGGTACATCACGACCGAAATCGTGCGCTCCAGATGGCGTTCCATAAAAGGAAGAAATTTGTAGAAGTAGTGTGCCGCGAGGCCACCCAGAAACGTGTAGACAAAACAGAAGAGCCACATGCCATCCGCATCGAATGCCTGACGCTTCTCCCACGCACTGCCAGAGAACAAGGCCGGAATTACGGCCACTGCTTCAGCGATTATCGACATTTAGGTCTCCCCCCTAATGTGTCCCTGTACTGCATTTATGCAGCCATTTTCTTCTTGTGATGAAAAGGGCCGACCGAACTCCCATTCGGCCGGCCCTTAAATTGCGCGTCAGAGGAAGGCCGCGTTAGCTTTTCCACCAGCGGCGTGGTTCAACGTTCTCAGGCAAGGTGTTCGCGTCAATTGTGCGGACCTCGTCATAGATCTCCTGATATGTGTCCAGACCACCGGACCAGCCGTTCAGGCGCTCGCGCCACTCTTCCCAGAGTGCAGGCTGGTATTCAGGTGAACACATTTCTTCGGCTTTCTTGATCTCTTCAGCAGACAAGAACGCGTTGCGCACGTTGTTTTGTGCAAAGATCGTATTTGGAAGCTGCGGATCGGACTGGCCAACAGTGTTGATCAGGGCCACTTCGTTTGCAGCCTGAACATGTGTTTGCGCCCAATAGGCCGATTCCATCACCGCGTCCTGCAGATACCCTTCAAGGCCATCAAAGACCGAGGCAGACATCGCTGTGTGCTCTGTACCGCAGAAGAAGTTCAGGTGAACCGACTGGGATACAACTGGCGCCATGTTGGCATAAGCCACCGCAGATGCCCATGTTTCCGCACCATCAATCAGGCCCTGCTTGAGACCATCAAGTGTTTCTTCCCAAGCCACAGGAACAGGGTTCAGGTTCAGCGCTTCCATCGCGATACGGCCAAGCTGTGTACCCGTGACACGGTTCTTTGTACCGGCAAGTTGTTCCACCGATGTGACCGTCGGCTTGTCTTCCCAGCTCAGACCCATCTGGATGCCGCGCAATTCGGCGTGGCTGAACAGGAACTTCAGACCGTGACGGCGCTCATAGGGTTCGCGCAGCAGCCGCATGGACGCAGGCGAATAAAGGAAATGATACTGGTCCGCGCGGCTACGGAACATATACGCATAGTCCAGAACGTTCAGGTAAGGTGCAGTACCGGCAGAGTTCTGTGTCGAAGCAGCATAGATATCGACAATACCTTGCTGCGTTTTCTCAGCACAGGATGTCTGACCACAGATCTGGTTGTCGCCGATAAATTCAATGCGAATCTCGCCGTCTGTACGTGCTTCCAAGTCACGTGCAAATTCCAGCGCGCCAGCGCGCTCGATCAGCAGGTTGCGAGCATTAAAGCCTGATGCGCCGAATTTGAGATTATATTTGGCCTCTTTCGAGAAGCGGCGCTCATAGGTCGATTCTGCGGCAGAGGCCAAATTTGCAAGGCTCATCGCCCCGCCGAATGTACCCGCTGCCATCAGCGTAGAGCTCATTCCGTATTGGCCTGCCAACTTGAACAGATCCCTCCGCGAAATGCCGCTTAGTTTATCACTCACTCCCATGACTTCCTCCCATGATGTCAATTATTGAGACTAATAGTTCCAAAAAAGCCTAGTATAGTATTCGCAATCTGCATAGAGTTTTTTCACATTGAGGGAGAAAGAAGCAGTGGAAGCGGATTTTATAGTTGTAGGCGCAGGTTCTGCAGGGTGCGTCATTGCAAATCGCCTCAGTGCGAATCCTGCCCATAAGGTGATTCTGCTTGAGGCAGGCGGGCGTGATCTTAACCCGTGGATCCATATTCCGGTGGGGTATTTCAAAACGATCCATAATCCCAAGGTGGACTGGTGCTATAAGACAGAGCCTGATCCGGGCCTGAATGGCCGGTCCATCGAATGGCCGCGCGGCAAAGTTCTAGGCGGGTCTTCGTCGCTTAACGGATTGCTTTATGTCCGTGGCCAGCCGCAGGATTATGACCGCTGGAGGCAAATGGGAAACACCGGTTGGGGTTGGGACGATGTGCTGCCCCTGTTCAAGCGCGCTGAAAAGAATGAACGCGGCGCCGATGAATACCACGGCGACCAAGGGCCGCTGTCCGTCTCTAACATGCGCATCCAGCGCCCGATCACTGATGCATGGGTCGCAGCGGCGCAGGCCGCAGGCTATAAATTCAATCCCGACTACAATGGCGCTGATCAGGAAGGCGTGGGCTTTTTTCAGCTTACCTCACGCAACGGGCGCAGGTGCAGTGCGGCGGTGGCCTATCTCAATCCGGTCAAATCGCGTGAGAACCTGCAAATCATCACACATGCGCAGGTTGAAAAGGTCATTATCGAAGGAAAACGCGCGACAGGTGTGACCTACACCGACCGCAGCGGCACCCAGCACACAATCAAGGCCCGCAAGGAAATCGTGCTGTCAGGCGGTGCGATCAATTC
The DNA here is from genome assembly GCF_036007805.1 of Yoonia sp. Lineage (GTDB taxonomy): Bacteria > Pseudomonadota > Alphaproteobacteria > Rhodobacterales > Rhodobacteraceae > Yoonia. The sequence continues at coordinate 4,810 of NZ_DASYOK010000374.1, read as the reverse complement.
GCCGCAAATCCTGATGCTTTCAGGCATCGGCGAAGCGGCACAACTGGCCGAAAACGGCATTGATGTGCTGCACGATCTGCCGGGTGTGGGCAAAAACATGCAGGATCATTTGCAGGCGCGGCTTGTTTACAAATGCAACGAACCTACGCTGAATGATGAGGTCAGTTCACTCTTCGGGCAGGCTAAAATCGGGCTGAAGTACCTGATGTTCCGTGCCGGCCCCATGACCATGGCCGCCAGTCTTGCCACGGGCTTTCTGAAAACACGCGAAGACGTGGAAACGCCCGATATCCAGTTCCACGTCCAACCGCTCTCGGCCGAAAACCCGGGCAAAGGGGCCGACAAATTCTCGGCCTTTACCATGTCGGTCTGTCAGCTGCGCCCCGAAAGCAAAGGCGAGATCAGGCTGCAAAGCAACGATCCCAAGACCTATCCCAAGATCATCCCCAACTATCTGTCGACCGAAACCGACTGCCGCACGGTCGTCGCGGGTGTCAATATTGCACGTAAAATCGCGCGGCACGCGCCGCTGACCTCGAAAATCAGCGAAGAGTTCCGGCCCCATGCCGATCTGCCGATGGACGACTATGACGCGACACTGGATTGGGCACGCAACAACACCGCCTCGATCTATCACCCGACGGGCACCTGCAAGATGGGCGAAGGCAAAGAGGCCGTGGTTGACGCGCGGCTGCGGGTGCATGGCATTGCAGGGCTACGGGTCGCAGATTGTTCGATCATGCCAGAAATCGTATCAGGCAACACAAATGCGCCCGCGATCATGATCGGCGAAAAAGCGTCAGACCTGATACTGGAGGATGTCTAGGAAGCAAGTGACGCGCACGATATCAAGCTGCCTGTAGGGCGCGTGATCACACTTGATTCCTATTTTGACCCGTTTGCTCCAGAGAGGTTCTGAAATATGAAAAAACGACAGAGAATGCAGACCTTTGACTGGTTCAACTTCGCTGCGCTTGTTGCGGTCGGTGTATTTCTTGGTCTGGCAATCGATGGCTTATTCGCACTTGCCACCATGGGCGCCTGGGGCAGCATCCTGATGATCATCGCCCTTTCGGCAGGTTTCATCGTCATTTATCTGATTTTAGAACGGGTGTTCGAATTTATTTCGACTGGAAGGCTCTCTGCACCTCGACAACTCCAAAAACCGCGAAAGCCCCTTGTTATGGCTTTCGGCCTACCCCTTGGCATCATTATCGGTATCATCGGGGCACAGTTTGGATTGGCCGATCTGCTTCTCTAGGGTACGGTACGGGCGTTCAGACCGACAGATTGACACCGCCATCTGTCAACTATGCACTTGACCACTCCGTCGGAATCGCGGACCTTGGCTGCGATGGTTCCCTGTCGCCGAAAATGCGTCTGGGATGAAAAGGGAATACGGTGAGGAAGAGCCAAAGCGCGCCGAATCCGTGACTGCCCCCGCAACTGTGAGCGGCGAGCGACCCCGATGATCACCACTGAGCGCAAGCTCGGGAAGGATCGGGCAAGCAGCGACCCGCGAAGTCAGGAGACCTGCCATCAAAGGGTACAGAGATGTACCACGAGAAACTCAAACCGGGCGGGGTGTCCGGAGCGGAGAACATGATGGTGAACACGGCTCTTTTGGCCCCACAAACATGCCCTTTCGTCCCCCCGCTTATGCGCGGAGGGCTGCATGGACCGGACAACACAACACCGCATCACGGTCTGCACATCGTGTAGACACAAGGGGACGGAATGCCGCCCCGGATACGAACTTATTGAAAAACTGCGCAAAGCCATTTCCGCAGCGGGCGACAGCATTGCCGAAGACTTTGCCATTTCGGGCGTTGCTTGCATGGCAGGCTGCGACCGCCCCTGTACGGTCGCCTATCACGGCACCCAAAAAGCGACGTACCTTTTCGGCGATATCACACCCGAGGACGATATCGACGACCTTGTCGATTTTGCCAAACAATACGCCGTTCTACATGACGGCTGGTGTTCCTCGGTGGACCGCCCCGGCAAACTGCGCAAATCCACACTGGCCCGCGTGCCGGCCGCAATGATCGCCCTGCAAGACAGCAAGGTGCTTGCATCATGAACGGTGCACATCTGAAAGTCACCGACGCAAGCTGGCGCCCCCATCGGCGCATGGCCCCCGTCCTTCACCCGACAAGTTTTGAGGTCGCCGCGGGCCGCGTGCTTGGTGTCGTCGGGCCGAATGGTGCAGGTAAATCAACGCTCTTGCGGCTGCTCTACCGCTATCATGCCCCCAGCACTGGACGCGTGGAAATCAACGGTCAGGATATCTGGGCCATGCCCGCACGCAAAGCAGCCCAACACGTTGCGGCTGTCTTGCAGGAACAAGCCGCCGCATTTGGCCTGAGTGTGCGCGAAATCATCGCACTTGGGCGCACACCGCACCGCCAGACCTATGCCAGCGCAGGCCCGCAGGACAACGCCGTGATCGACGAGGTCGTAGCCCTGCTGGACCTGCAAGGCTTGGAACACCGCGATTTCGGCACGCTCTCTGGTGGTGAACGCCAGCGCGTCATGGTCGCGCGTGCCCTTGCGCAACAGCCGCAAATCCTGATCTTGGACGAACCCACCAACCACCTCGATATCCGTCACCAACTCGAAGTGCTCGCCCTGATCCGGCAGCTTGATCTGACGATCGTCGTGTCACTGCACGATCTCAACATGGCCGCCAATATCTGCGACGATATCCTTGTGCTGGAAAACGGCCACCCCCGTGGCTTTGGATCGCCTGACACGCTTTTGACCGAAACACTGGTCTCTGACACATTCCGCGTCAACGCGCGCCGTGAAAAACTCGCCCCCAGCGACGCCAACCACCTTTCCTTTCATCTGCCAACCTAAAGAAGCCCCCATATGAAATTACGACTTGCAACCGCAATCCTCAGCGTCGCGGCAACCAGCGCCTTTGCCCAAACCACCGTCCAAAGCTGTGAGCGCGAGGTGACTTTCGACGCCCCACCAAAGGCAGCCGTGTCCAATGACATCAATCTCACCGAAATGATGCTGGTGCTGGGCCTGACCGACCACATGGTCGGCTACACTGGCATTTCCGGCTGGAACAAACTTGACGAAACCATGCGCACAGGGGTCGCGGAACTACCCGAACTCTCCGAACAATACCCCTCCAAGGAGGTGCTGATCGGCGCAGAGGCGGATTTCTACTTTGCGGGCTGGAACTATGGCATGCGCGTGGGTGGCGAAGTGACCCCCGAAACGCTCGCCCCTTTTGGTATTCAGGTTTATGAACTGACCGAAAGCTGCATCCATATCGGGCAGGAAGGCCAGCGGACCGCCGCCTCAATGGATGATCTCTATACCGATTTACGCAATCTTGGTGCCATCTTCGGTGTGTCGGACCGCGCCGAGACGCTGATCACACGTTACGAGGCCGATCTTGCCGCATTTCTGGCCGACCTGCCGCCCTTGGCCACCCCGCCCCGCGTCTTTGTCTATGATAGCGGCGAGGACGCACCCTTTACTGCGGGCCGCTACGCCATGCCGAACGCCCTGATTGAGGCCGCAGGTGGCGTGAACATCCTGAACGATCTGGACAAAAGCTGGGCCACCATCGGATGGGAAGCCGTTGTAGAGCGGAACCCCGAGATCATCGTCATCGTGAATTACGGCGAAGTGACCGCCGAACAAAAGCGCGATTTCATGATGACGAACCCGGCATTCGCCGATCTTGATGCCGTCAGGAATGACCGCTTCGTCGTACTGGAGTATGTCGAGGCAACGCCGGGACCACGCAACATCCAAGCTGTCAAAACGCTCGCTGCCGCGTTCCGCGCAGACTAGCGGATGGATCAGGCCGACAGACAGATCACGACCCTCAGCCCGCACAAGGCCCGGCTCCGGCTGACCTTTGGGCTGGGGTTCGTGGCGCTTTTTCTGTCAATCTCTGTGGCGATCAGTGTAGGCGCGGTGTCGGTCCCGCTGCCGACGGTCTGGGGCATCCTGATGCACAAGATCGCCCCCGGCGCAATCAATGCAGACTGGTCCGCCGGGCGCGAGGCCATCGTCTGGGACATTCGCTTTCCCCGCGCGATCCTTGCCTGTCTGGTTGGTGCGGGTCTTGCTATCGTTGGGGCCAGTCTGCAAGCGGTCACCCGTAACCCGCTGGCCGACCCGCATCTCTTGGGCATATCCGCAGGCGCCGCGTTCGGCGCGATCCTCGCGCTTTTGCACACGGGGCTCTTTATTGGGCTCCTGACCGTGCCCTTGATGGCCTTTCTTGGTGCACTCGGCGCCACGTTGATCGTTCTCGGGGTCGCACAATTTGCCGCCGCCACCACCGCCGACAGGCTGGTGCTGGCTGGCGTAGCGGTCTCGTTCATCGTGATGTCCGCCGCCAACGTGCTGATCTTTCTGGGTGATCCGCGCGCGGTTCACACCGTCGTTTTCTGGATGCTCGGCGGCCTCGGCCTCGCGCAATGGAGCCAGTTGATCTATCCGCTGGCGATCCTTCTGGTATGCGGCGCCTACCTTTGGGCCAACGCTGGCAACCTTAACGCAATGACGATCGGGGATGAGACCGCCGCTACCTTAGGCATCCCCGTCGGCCGGTTTCGCCTGACGATCTTCGTGGTCGGCGCGCTCATCACCGGCGTGATGGTGGCGTTTTCAGGGATCATCGGCTTTGTCGGCCTGATGATCCCCCATATCGTACGCCTGATTGTCGGCGGCGATTACACCCGCGTACTGCCCGTTTCTGCCATCTGCGGTGCGATCTTTCTGCTGTGGGCGGATATCTTTGCGCGCACAGTTATGGCCCCCGATGACATCCCTA
>NZ_DASYOK010000373.1:0-1768 GCF_036007805.1 Yoonia sp. | reverse complement strand
CGGGCGACAACTGGATGGCGCATTATCGTCGATCCGCGCATTGCCAGCGATCATGGATGCTGTCGGCGACAAGGTGGAAGTCCACCTTGATAGCGGCATCCGGTCCGGTCAGGACGTGCTCAAGGCTCTCGCGATGGGGGCAAAGGGCACATACATCGGGCGCGCCTTTGTAAATGGTCTGGGTGCGATGGGCGAAAAAGGCGTGACCACTGCGCTGGAGGTGATCCACAAGGAACTGGATACGACAATGGCGCTTTGCGGGCGGCGGGACGTCAAGACCTTGGACCGGGATATTCTGCTGGTTCCCGAAGATTTCGAAGGGCGCTGGAGCTGATCAATCATTCTCCGGCTCACAAACCAAACTTTTTTCTAAAAATTACTTCTTTTTGTTAGGGCCTGTGGACAATCATCTTGAGGCTATGAGTGCTGCTACAAGGTTCCAACACGCTGCGTAACTACAATCTGTTTTGTCGTATCTTGTTGCTATCCCTCTGAACTCTTTGATCTTTGCGAAGTAATTTTCCACCAGATGCCGCCACTTGTAGACCTCCGCGTCATAATCGCGCTGGATTTTACGGTTGGCTTTGGGCGGGATCACAGCGGTTGCACCGCGCTGGTCGAGGTCTTGTAACAGCCAGTCCGCGTCAAACGCCTTGTCCGCGAGCAGCGCGTCAAAAGAAACGCCGCTGATCAACGGCGCGACACCTTTCATATCATGCGCTTGTCCCGGCAGCAGCAGGAAGCTCACCAGATTGCCGAGCGCATCCACCAACGCTACAATTTTCGTCGTCAGCCCGCCGCGCGAGCGCCCTATGGCCTGAGCTTGAGTCCCCCTTTTGAGCCGGTCGCCTTCTGGTGGACCTGAACGATGGTGCCGTCGATAAGTGCATACTCAAGGTCGCGGTCACCGCTCATGGCGTTGAAAAGACTCTCGAATACGCCGGACTTGGCCCACCGGCGAAACCGCCGGAACTGGCTGTTCCAATGGCCAAACCCAGGCGGCAGGTCGCGCCATGGCGACCCGGTGCGCACCCGCCAAAAGACCGCTTCCAGAAATAGGCGATTGTCCTTTGCCGTGGCTCCGGCATCGCTGACCTTACCCGGAAGATGCGGCTCAAGCCGCTGCCACAAAACGTCCGACACCACAAACCGCTGCTCGTTCATTCAAACCTCCATTTTGGAAACTTGAATCAGAAGTCAGGCAAAATGGGAATCCTGAATGTCCACAGGCCCTAGCACCGCATACATCTGCCCAACTGTTGCCTTTTTCTTAAGCTTTAGGACGCCTCACCGCTGGTGCGTGGCTTGGGGGTATCCCGCGCGCGCCTATAGGAACAATGTAACGAGGAGCATATGATGCCTATCAAAACCACCCCTATCGCCGCCGTACTGGCGCTCACCGCCACTACAGCTTTCGCTGGCGGGCTTTCCCCTGCCATCAACGAGACACCCTTGGTCGAAGACGAAATCGTTGCTGCTACACCATCCATCGACCCTGCATATATCGTGGTCGGTGTTGTGGCCGCACTGCTGATCGCAGCCTCGGTTGGTAACGACAGCAGCGACACTCTCATGCCAATTGCGCTAAATTAGGAACCTGAGTCAACGTCAGACAATAGAGTAGTTCGTATCAGCGGGCGAGTAAGCCAAGTGATCACAGAATAATCGCCTTCGCTTGAATCCGGCTGATGAGCCAAAGCAATGAACGTGACGGAACGTGTCAACGACTTTGAGACAGTGGCCTTTGGAATTTAGGCTTGGGTTTCTT
>NZ_DASYOK010000372.1:0-6047 GCF_036007805.1 Yoonia sp. | reverse complement strand
CGAGACACTGAACACGATCAACGACCGCTGCTGGGCGGGGGCCTTTACATGGTGGGCCGAACAAAACCTGATGGTGTACCGCTATGGTCTGATGTTGGCCGGTGATCAGGTCGCAGGGCCGGATCAGATTGATACCATGATTGGGGCGGCGGTTGCGGCTTGTGGGCAGTACTATCCTGCCATCCAGTTGGTCACATGGGCCGAGCGGACGCCTCAAGAGGCCGTGCAGGTGGCGATCGGCGGGGCCTACGGAAGGGCGTAACTGCGCCAAACACAGGTTTTGAATACGAGTGAGCGGGCCATGATAATGACCTGCTCATCCGTTTTAAGACAGAGGTTGTTCGCTTTAATAGCTCGGCGCTGCGGCTGCGACGTACATCGTCACCACCCTATCCATGTGGTGCATGGCCGCGTCCAAACCCTTATATTTGATTGTGCCGGTCGCTGTGTCGAAACGCTCGCCTGCGATGATCCCTGTGACGATCGGTTTGACCGCATTCCATTCATTCAAAGCGGCTTCGAGCTCTTCTTGAATTTCTGCATTTGGGGGTGCGCCAATGCCAAGTGCAGGCATGCCAAAACGCAGTGCCTCCATCGTTGCTTCGAAGATGCGCACAGATTCCGCAAGTTCCTCACGCACGTCAGCGACAGGGGGGGTGCTGGACCAAAGGCAGGCTTCCTTGCCGATTTTTTGCACCAGCAGCATTTGGCGGCCGGCCAGATCGATCATGAACAGGCTGGCAAAGGTCACGGCGTTCGGATTTGCGTACTGTTGTGTCATCTCTTCCAAAGTACGCTGTGCCGCATCAAGCACGACCTGATTTTCCAGCATCACATAGCGCAGATCCTCCTGCGTTGCCGTGCCGTTGATCACGGCTGTCGCGGCGGCCTGTACAGGTTGCCACTGCGCGCGCAATTCGTGGATCGCCGCGAGCGACCGGGGGCGGGTTTCCGGCGCTGCGATATTCAGATCAGCATCGCCAAATTCGAGCGCCGTCAAGATCTGTTCAAAATCGCTGACAGCTTTGACCAGCACGTTGGCCGATTCTTCGGGGGCAATGGAACGGTTCAGGTGGCACACGGCAGCCGGGATTTTTTGGGTCAAGACCCGTAGCTGGCTGGCCTGGTTGATCCGCTCTTGCGCGTTATCTTCGATCACCGCAGCGACAGGCGTGGGTGAGGCAGTCTGCGCAACGGCCATTCCGCTGGCCGCAGTCAATATTAGCGGCAACACCAATGCCATTTTTATGATTGGCTTCTCCATCTTTTTTCCTCTCATCCTCAGCTGCGCCATGCCAGTGATACCCGACCGATCGGCATAGCCTTCTGTGATCATGCAGGCCCACAACCTACTCCGGACACATCACATGCCTACCGGCAGCATGTACAATCGGCAAAGCAGCATTTTTTTGAAAAATTTATGTTTTTTTTAGGTTTAAAGTTGCGCGCTTTGGGGAATTGGCCTGCCCCAAAAGGTTTCGAAAACAACCACGAACTGGACACAATTATAGCTAAATACTCTGCTTTGTATCGCAAAGTGTGATGTGACGAGTAGTGAATGGAATTGATGCGTGGCTTGCCTCTGGACAGACCTCTTTAGGGTCTTTGGGAGCTGCCCCGAGCTTAGGGAGATGAAGCGTTGACAGATGTAAGCAGGATCATGCGCGAAATCTTAGAGGCAGTGCGCGCGTTTTCTTATGGTCGTTTTTCAACTTCGCTCCGGTCCCGTGCAGATGCGTCACGCATTGTGGGGCCTTGTCGGTTTGAACGCCTCGAAAGATCGGCCGTCAACTGTCGCGCAGTGGCATCACGTGCCTGCAACAACTCCGACCGTCATCGTGCGGTCAACCGTCATCTGAATGTCCGGGTCTCCAATATGGTGGAAGATCAAATTTTGTGCAGCGAACCGCAAGTCTTGCGGGAGCTAACTTGTTGATTTTAAATCAATAAGTTATTTATTTAAGCTAGGAACCATGCAATGCTAATCAAAGACAAGACAAGCCCCCGCAAGATCAAGAGCCCTGCATCGAAGATGCGCGGCGTTTCGAAAATCGCGTTGGTTGCGCTTGCCGTGATGGGTGCACCGTCCGCAGGCATATTTACCGCAGAGCCTGCTGTGGCGCAGCGCATCGACCAGTCTCTTTATAATGGCGGGAAAGCGCGGGTTAATCGCTCTGCCAGCCTGCGCACGCTGACAGAGGCCGTGGCGTCTGCAAGTTGCAGGGTCAACGCCGGAATTGGTGCTGAGAGTGCCCAAGTCCAACTGGCGTCCGTACGTGCTGACTTTGACAAGACGATTAATGGTTTGATCAACGGGAGTGCCGCCCTTGGCATGCCGGGCGCTGAGGGCAGTGCGCGTACGCTGAACGCCTTGACCACCACTGCAGAGTTCTGGGGGCCGTTGGATGCGGCGGCGCAAAGGTTGGCGTCCGGTGCAGGGACAGATGAAGATGCCGCAACAATCAAAGCGGGCTATGCTGACCTTTTCGAACAGACCGAAAGGTTGGCTGCTGTTGTGGCCGGGCAATACACTGACCCGTCGCAGCTTTTGCAGAGTGACGCGACGGTGCTGAACTTTGCCGTCAGACAGCGCGCACTTGCATATCGGATGTCCCGCGCAATGTGTGAACTTGCGACCAATTCAGCGACCGGTGACGCACAACAGGCATTGGCAACGTCTGTCGATCAGTTCCAACAGACGCTTCTTGCGCTGCGTGACGGCTTCCCAGGGGCAGGCATCAACCCACCGCCCAATGATGCCGTACGCGCAAGCCTTGAAAACACCTATCAGACTTGGCTGGATCAGCGCGGTATTTTCGATGCGGCCCTGGCAGGACAAACGCCATCGGCCCAAGACGTCGATGCAGCGGCCGCCTTGGCGGATACGCTTTCGGTTGCGATGAACAACACAATCACGCTCTATCTCGTTGCAGCGCCGGGGCAAGACGGTGTCTACCGTGTCCCGCTTGAGGCTTATGCCCGTGAAGAGCTGAGCAAATGGCTTACAAATCCGGAATTGATTGCGGCGATCAAGGCACAGAATGCCGAGCATGATGGCTTGTCAGAGGATGATATCATCACACTCGACCTGCAATGGCGCGCCGAAGAGGCCGCCGGTGGCGGGCCACTTATCGAAAAACTGATGTCAGCACCTGTGTCAGCCTGGTTGCTTGAACAGCAAGAGGCAACAGCCGGGTTTGTGACGGAAGTCTTTGTGATGGACAACAAAGGGCTGAACGTGGCGCAAAGCACTGTCACCTCCGATTACTGGCAGGGCGACGAAGCGAAATGGCAGGAAACCTACCTTGTCGGCGCGGATGCCTTGCACATCAGCGAAGTCGAGTTCGACGACAGTACCGGGTTCTACCAATCGCAGGGGTCGATGACGATCACAGACCCTGAAACAGGTGAAGTGATTGGTGCGGTCACATTTGGTATCAACGTTCAGAACCTGATGTAAGCGATCCCGCACGCAAGACAGCAGCCTCGCCGTGGATTCAGCTACTTATGCTGAGCACGGCGGGTTTTTTTTGTGATCCGTCGTCTTGGCGTTGTTGAGATACCTTACGCGAGCACGGCAAGTGGCCCTCGCACCTGACACAGAGCATAGGCATACCCATCCACGGAGCCTGTCGTCACCTCTCTTATTCGCAGAACGCATCTTCCAACTGCCCTTCGGCTTGGCTAACCTATTGATAGTTATTCGAGAGGTGCATCAATGAATATGACTGATGTTGCAAAGCGCGGGCTGGTGTTGTTGGGCTGCGGCAAGATGGGGTCGGCTATGCTGGAAGGGTGGTTGCGCACCGGATTGCCGCCGACGTCAGTTTGGGTGATTGACCCCAATCCATCCGATTGGCTGAAGGAACAGGGTGTGGCCATCGGCGGCCAGATCCCCCCTAATCCCGCTGTTGCGATCATCGCGGTCAAACCGCAGATGATGGCCGAGGCTCTGCCTGACGTGAAGTCTTTGGGCAATGGCCAAACACTGGTCATCTCGGTGGCTGCGGGCACCCCGATCAGCACGTTCGAAGCGGTGCTCGGCCCCAACACACCGATTGTCCGTGCCATGCCCAACACGCCTGCCTCGATCGGTCGCGGGATCACCGCGATCATCGGGAATGCGATGGTGCAGGACGATCATCTGGACCTGTCCGAGGCGCTTATGTTGTCGGTGGGCGATGTTGTCCGGCTGGACGCAGAAGACCAGATGGATGCGGTCACGGCGATTTCGGGCTCGGGTCCGGCTTATGTGTTTCATCTGATCGAATCCTTGGCCGCTGCCGGCATGGCGCAGGGATTGTCGGCTGAGCTTTCGATGCAGCTTGCCAAAGCCACTGTCGCCGGAGCAGGTGATCTGGCCGAGCAATCCGAAGAAAACCCCGCGCAGTTGCGCACCAATGTGACCTCGCCCAATGGCACCACGCAGGCCGCACTTGAGGTGCTGATGGACGCCAAGACTGGGTTTCCGCATCTGTTGCGCCGCGCGGTTGCGGCGGCGGCGAACCGGTCGCGCGAGCTGGCGAATGGGTGATATTTCTTTTGACGATTTCCTGAAGGTCGATGTCCGCGTGGGCACCGTTCTGCGCGCAGAAGCCTTTCCCGAAGCCCGTAAGCCCGCGATCAAACTCTGGATAGATTTCGGCGGGGATATCGGTGAGAAAAAGACCTCGGCCCAGATCACCGCGCATTACGCGCCTGAGGCTTTGGTTGGCCGTCAGGTGATGGCTGTTGTGAATTTTCCGCCCCGTCAGATCGGCAAGTTCATGTCTGAAGTTCTGGTGCTGGGTCTGCCTGATGCAGATGGTGAGATCGTTTTGATCGGCCCTGATCACCCCGTACCCCTTGGAGGACGTCTACATTGAAAAAACTGCTGATCACCCGCCAACTGCCCGAGGCCAATCTGGCTGCCGCCCGTGCGCGTTTTGACGTGACTGTGCGCGACACTGCCGTGGGATTGACGATGGTTGAGGCGGCGCAGGCCCTGGCGGAGTATGATGCGATTTTGCCGACTTTGGGGGATCAGTTTACTGCCGAGGCCTTTATCGGTGATCTGCGGTGCAAGGTGCTGGCGAATTTCGGGGTGGGGTATAACCACATTGATGTCGAGGCAGCGCGTATGGCTGATGTGTTGGTGTCGAACACACCCAATGTCGTGACCGATGCGACCGCCGATATCGGGTTGACCCTGATCCTGTCCGTTTGCCGCAGGGCAGGCGAGGGCGAGCGGTTGGTGCGTGCAGATCAATGGACCGGCTGGGGCCCGACGCAGATGCTGGGCACCCATGTGACGGGCAAGACAGTCGGGATCGTCGGCATGGGCCGGATCGGGCAGGCTGTGGCGCGGCGCTGTCATTACGGGTTCGAGATGCCGGTGAAATTCCATAACCGCTCTCCCAAGACTGTCGATTTCCCCGCCGAACAGGTCGAAAGCCTGACGGCATTGATGGGGGCCTGTGACATTATCGTCGTCACCGTCCCCGGGGGCGGCGAGAACACGCATATGATTGATGCCGCTGCCTTGGCCGCGATGAAGCCCACGGGGATCTTCGTCAATATCGCGCGCGGGGATGTTGTGGACGAGGCGGCATTGATTGCAGCCTTGCAGGCGGGCCAGATTGCTGGCGCAGGCCTTGATGTGTTTGAACATGAACCGCATGTGCCGGATGCGTTCCGCGCGCTGGAGAACGTCGTTCTGCTGCCGCATCTGGGCACGGCTGCGCTCGAAATCCGTGAGGCAATGGGCCAGATGGCGCTGGATAATATCATCGCGTGGGAGGAAGGCCGCGCGCTGCCGCAGGCCGTGTGACGGATTGCCCGCAGATCGGGTCTGGATCACGACGCGCGCAGCGGCTATATCGACCGTAACATGCGTCACCTAGCTCATCAGTTCAGCCGGTTTTTTCTGACCTTCGCGGTACTTGTCGCGATGGCGGGTGCGGGTTTTGCGCATCGTTTTGCGACACCGGATGTTGATGACAGTCTGATTGCCTATGTGGCAGCCGGTGGTGCGCTGGGGGACATCTGTAACGATACAGGGCAAGCGG
>NZ_DASYOK010000371.1:0-1856 GCF_036007805.1 Yoonia sp. | reverse complement strand
CGGCATTGCACGCTTGCGAAAGCCCCTCTTACTGCGCGGGGCAGTCTCGCGCTCGACAAACATCAGCGCACGCCCAATAAAACCGTTGGTGGCGCTTTGGTAATCCACAAGCTCATCAAACGTCACGGGCGTCGTGAAGCCTGTCAAGGAAAGAAATGGCCTCTCTAAGCCATTATCAAGCCCGTCCAGCGCCGTCTCGATCTGCGCGACCCTCTTTGCCGCGTATGGGCTGTTGTCGCCGTCATCCAGCCGCTTTTGAAGTTGTGCGGCCTCCTTGAGCAATGCCGCGCGCAAGTCGTCTTTCGCATCACCAGTAAGCAGCATGAAGCCGTCAGCTTTGGAGTATGCCGCCATAAGCATCCCGATCACGCCATCCAGATATAGCGCCCCGCCTTTTACTTGGGCGTTTTTGACCTTTTGCAAAAATATGCCGATCTCATCAATGACATAAAGCGCGGCTTGATGACGGGTCAGGTTGCGCACAATCTCCTGTTCCGACTTGATCGCGCCATGCGTTGCGCCTGCCAGCCCTGCGGCCCGGTGAATAGTCGCCACCGCCTGCTGGATCGCCTCTTTTCCGGTGCGTGATCCTGCAACGCAGAACGTAAACAGGTTGCAGGTCACTCCGTCTCGATCATCGGTGTATCGCAAGCCCGCAACATTGCCCAAAGCCGTTAGCGCGCCAGCAACGGCAAGTCGCTTGCGGGGGCGACGGGACTGGTCTTCAATCCATCGGGCAAGATCTCCTGCAAACCCCGGCGGGCTGGTAAGATCAACACCGGACACGTCAAATGGCAAACCATCAGGCGCGGCGTCAGGCTCGACGTGCATTTCGGATTGCTCTGGCGTAAATGTAACCGGCATTTGCCATCCCGCGCTTTCCGCATGATGCACCAGCGTGCCCAGCGTCACCGGATTGGCGCAACGGCCAAAGCTATGCCAGTGGCTATCCATGCCGCGCGTCTCATATTTGTCGCCACGCTGCGACCACTCATCCCATAACCCGAAACCCGTGCCGCCTGTGGCGTGATGCACAGCCATGCCAATCCTGATCCATGTGTCATAGTCGCAATCTGGATCAATAGGCGAAAGCATGTCTGCAATATCGCCATGAGATACATCGACTACACGCCCATCATATTCAGCGCGGTGGCGGTCGGGCTTGCGCAACATATCCACAAGCGCAGGCGGCGCTTCTGTGATCTGGTCGGGCGCGCCATATCCTACGCTATACATGCCGCCCGATACATGCCGCGACCCCGGCCCAACTACAAAGCCGGATGTCTTGAAGTCAAGGCCCGGATATTCTGGTAAATGCTGCACCATGGCAACGGCTTCGCCGGGTAGGCTAAAGTAGAGATGACGCGACCCGCCGCCAGAACCGGTGGAAACTATCAATTCAGCGCTGGATACGTCCGGCACAGCTTGGCAAAGCGCCGTGAAGCTGTCCAAGCCGCCATTGCGCGCGTCCACGTCAACCACGAGCCAGCCCTTGCACAGCACGCCATAGCCGCTGTCAAAATGGCCCGCCAACTCCATAGCCTCGATCTGGTCGTCATCCCATTCCGGCGTATGCTGCCAGTTTGCGGCGCGCGGGTGCTTTCCTGGGGCTTGGCAATGTGGGTTATCGCAGGCGCATGTGTCGCCCGCAAATGGCCATAGCGGAAAGACGCGAAAGCCCGCATCTATGAAATTACGATGCATTTGCAAAATACTCCGACAGCTTGCGGATGGTGTCATGCGACGGGTTTTTGATCTGCCCGTTTCGGATGCCGGATAAGGTGTTGCGGTGCAGGCCGGTTGCCTCACACACAATATCTAGCCGCCGGTCATGTAGAAGGTGCTTTATCTGGTCT
>NZ_DASYOK010000370.1:0-7286 GCF_036007805.1 Yoonia sp. | reverse complement strand
TACCGGATTGAAATATTGTACCATTGTTTCATTTGCGAGTGCACCTGTGTGCCAATTGAACAAAGGAGATATCTGGAAAATTTCATCAGCAAAGGCTTTATTTAACGCGCCTTGGTCTTGTTCACCAAACTCTGAAATTACATCGATGTTTTCTTCATAAGCACGCCAAAATCGGTTAATGCCATCCATTTTTAGAAAGGCTTCAGGCTCTATCAGCAGCAATCCAGCATTGAAGTAGGTCTTATCTCTGCCTCCAAGTAGCGCGATGCGCTTTTTTGTTGTCTGCTGTGCCTTGTCTTGTCGTCGCAGGACGTATTGGCTAGGCTCTAGGCACGCTGCCAAAGGGGTATTAATTTTAACCTCATTAAACAGACTTTGAATGCCAGGACGTCGAAGATAGACATCAGTGTCCAAATACAGCAACTTTTGGTAAGTTCCGTGAAATACAGTGGGAAGCAATATTCGGTAAAACGTAGCAGTAGAGATCCATTTACGTTGTAGTGTAATTCCCGCAAGCTCTGCTACGTCTAAGCGGACAATCTTTGCGACATGCGGATCAATGTAATTGGGGACCGGTACTTCACTCGGTACACAGATTATGATGTCAAATTTGCGATCTTTTTCAACTTCGTGAATTTGGTTTGCGACGAAATAGGCCATCGGCAAATGACTCTCGTCACAACAAAAAACAACTGCATTTTCATTTTTGGTGTTCAAGGAATTGGGCCTCTTTGTCAGTTCAGCTATAGCAGGGTGGCTAAATGCAGGTGTGTGGTCCCATAGGGTTAGGATGCCTCACTGAAACGCACAATAGTTGAGTCCTGTGGCTTAGTCCACAACGCGGCTTTCTGCGCGAATGAACGTCCTTTCGCTACTCACGGTCGTCTCTTACGCGAGTTGGAACGGCCCAGGGGTTTGTCCGGATCCGCCTTGACCGGCTTGCGCGACGTCGCAGCCGGGCGGCAACCGAGCAACGGCGCGTCAGAGCTGGCCTTCAACCCGCACCTGGCCCAAGGCAGCGACGGCTTTTGGCTGGCCCGCCCTGACGCCTCCGGCGAGTTGGAATCGCTTGTGCGCGAGTTGGTCGAATGGCGCCTGGCGGAAACTCCCATCGTCCGCGAGGCCTCCGAGGCGTCCGCGACCTTTGCCGGCAAGCCGCAGGCTCTGGAGCTTTGGCAGCGCTACTACGTGCCGGACATCGCCGAGTTCTTTGGCGAAGAGTATCAGCAGAACCTATGGCGCACCGGGATGAAGGCGCTGCCCGAAAAGAAGATCATGATCCTTCTTGCCAATGTCTCAACTCAGGACCTGACCTACGAAAATGCATTCCTCAGCCCGTCACGGCTGAAATGGTTCAGCCAGAACCAGACGCGCCAGGACAGCAAGCATGGCCGGGTCATCAGCGGCGAGGAAGGCCACGAGGTACATTTGTTCATCCGACGGGGGAACAAGGTAAACGGCAAGGTCAATCCGTTCATCTATTGCGGACAGCCCAAGTTTGGCGGATGGGAAAGAGAGAAACCAATTGAAGTACAGTGGGAATTAGCTTCGCCAGCGCCGCGCGCGCTTTGGGCGGAGCTGGGAATTCCAATTCAAGACTGACGGCTTAGACAAAACCAATTTAGCGTTGCCCCTGAGGGCATAGGAAGACAACAGCACATGGCAAACACGGAGCGGCAAGGACTGATTTCACGCTTTTTCGCGCGGGCCAGCGACACAGACCGTGACTTGCGGACGACCGAAGGGCCTCCTTCGTCTCGCCATGAGGCCTGGGGCGATAATGCAACGCGTTCTGTCAGTAGCTTGGTCAAGTCCATTCTACAGCAACCAAGTTGTCTGATTGTAACAGGTTATCAGGACTTCCTGTCTTCGCTCACCATCTTGCTCGAAACAATCAAAAACCTTGAAGAACGCTCAGAGGGCAGTATTCGCATCGCCTTTGGATCCAACACCGAAGTACGACAGGTTTTGGGTGGCGTCGGCCGGTCAGTGGCCGATGAAGCGCACCAGCATTTCCTTGGGGCAAGAGGCTTTTCGGTTGTTGATTTAGCCGATCTGCGCGCAGTTCTTGCAATGGACGCAATCGAGCGCGGAATTATCAGATTCCGCATTTTCGATCCCGATCTGGCAGAAGAAAAACTAGGGCGCCGTCCACCAATGCTTCACGCGAAGCTTTTTGTAGGTGGGGACAAAGCACTTTCGGGAAGTGCCAATTTCTCTATCAACGGTTTGCGCCGCAATCTGGAATTCATGGACGACGCCAATGCCTGGCCCGAACTTGCGACTGCGCGTCGCGCGGCCGCCGAGCAGTATTGGGACATGGGGCGCGATTGGACTGAAACAGCGCTGGAAATCCTGCGAGCGCTGATCCGCCTTGTCTCACCCGAAGAAGCAGTGGCCAGAACGGTTCACGAAGCCACAACCTTCACCCCCTGGCGTGTCGCAGGCGAGACCAGCGCCGGACGTCCGCCTCAACCCTTCCAAGCCGATCTTGTCTATGAGGCTGCAGGGACGGTCTATGAACACGGCTTTGCCTTTGTCGAAGCGCCAACCGGTGCCGGGAAAACCGACATCGGAAAACACCTGGCGACGGTTCTACCGGTCAGCCATGGGCAGACGGTCTTTTCCTGGGGAGAGCGCGCCGATCAACAACGGCTTGGCTCACTCGCCCTGATACCTGCCAGTGTTCTAAAGAACTGGACAACAAATGCGCCTGCGAACTTCAAACCCATCAAGCACAGTCACCTGTCGCGGCGAGGTAAGGAGGAGACTGCAGAACTCGAAGAAATCAATCGGGCGGTCCGTTCGTCCGCATCAATGATCGTTGATGAAAGCCACAGGTTGAGCTCCAGATATCTTGCACCGTCCGCGCGTTCGCTTGTCTTCGAGCGCAGCCCAGCCATCTGGACTTCCTGTTTGTCGGCAACGCTCATGGGAAACCAAGGTCTGGATGGCTTGCTTGCATTCCATGAGAAGCGCGCCTCGATCTATGTCCCTCCTGCCATCACGGAACAGATCAACCAACATATGGCGAAGGTTCGAAAGCGTGGCGAACTCGTGCGCCACCTCGACCAGATGAACCGCCGGATCGAAGATCAAAGCGTACAGGACGATCTGTTCGACAGCGCGGAAGCTCTACAGGTCGAAGTCAACAAAGTCGAACGCCAGCTAGAGACCGGCGGGCTGCAAATCAGTGCGCTTCAGGAAGGATTGGCCGACGCCCTGGCGCCATACGTCGTGCGGCGCCAACGGGATTGCATTGGGGAGAGTGCGGATCGAAAGTCCGGCGCTTTCGTTTACCCAACGATCCGAAGCCACCGAGAGGATACGGCGCTGAGTGATCAGCAGCGCCAAATTATTGAGCGGATCAAGGCATTGGCGGAATGCATTACGACTGGGGTGACCCTTGTGTCTGCTGATCCCCAACGCGCCGCCCACACAGAAATCAAATTCCATGACAAATCGCGTATCCACATTCGGAACTTTCTTGCACTGCTACGTGCGTCGATAACCTTTGCGCGCGAAGAATGGGCCCGCGAGCGCGACAGCGAAGCCGATCAACGAGGGCGGGCATCAATCGGAGAAAACCTAAGACGCGCCGAGAAACAGAACGCCCGCGGTATTGCCATTCCGGATGGCGCGTTAACCGAAGAAGTCGATGCCGAAGCTGAGGACAGCGAAACGCCGATTTGTGACCGGATCAGCAGGCTTCTGAATCATTCCAGCCTCGACAGCATTGATGAAGCCCGGGCCGACGTCATGCGAGGCATCCTTCGAAAGCATGGCCATGCCATCTTCCTTGCTGAGCGGGTCGGCGTGCTCGAGGTCTATGCCAGGCTTCTTGCTGGGCATCGCGGAAGAGGACCCGAGGTCTTCGTGGTCGCACCTGGTGCACGGATCAAGACCGGTAAGAAGCTGCAACACATCCGATCCGGAGCAGATGCGCAGGAGTATTTCGGCATCGATGGGAAGCATGTCGACCCGTTAAAGCCACGGGCCATGTTCCTCACATTCCAGATGGCGGAAGGGATCAACCTCCAAATCGCCTCTGCGCTTGGGATCATTGGCGTCACGTCCGACGTCAAGAGCCTCATTCAGGGGTTGGGCCGGATCGACCGGATAGACAGTCCCAATTCCCGCATCCACTACTACACCTTCGACCTTCCCGGGCTGGTTCTGTCATCAGATCACAAGGCGCGCGCTCGTGTCGCTAGCATCGCGCTCCTGTCGGGTGTTGGCGCGGAAGACCTACCATCAGAGCTGGTTGAGTTTTCTGCCGGTGATCTGACCGATCTTGTTCTCGAACAGGTCAAGAAACCGCGCATCCTCCGTTCCAACAACTACTTCGATCAGTTGGAAGCTCTTCGGCGTGTATTGCCAGCTGACGTTCTGGACCGGGTCTCGAACGCAAAACCTCGCGGTCTCTGGGGAGCCGAACTCTGCCTTCTGTCCTCAGTTGAACCAATCACCGTCCTCCTCTTGGGCGGTCGTACAGGCAGCCCCCAAGACCCTACTGTTCTACCGCCTCGCTTGATTGCCGTTCGAGATGTCGATGGGCGCGCAGAGATCATTGGCGACCAGGTAGAAGCAACTAGGCTCCTATCCGCCGCCTATGCCGAAACGCGCCGCCGAGGCATGCAAAGCCACCGCCCAGAACTGAACGCGATATCCGCTACGTTCAGCCGTCTCGGCAGCACCCTTGCGCATCTGACCCACTGGGATGTTCGGCCAGCTCGAACGGTTTCACTTCTCGCGTCACTCGCAAGTTTCCTATCAGGACACGACACCGGTGATGCTGGTCAAGCGCTCTTCGGTTCCTTAACTCTGCCGACCCTGGAAAAGCTGGCAGAAGCCTGGGCACACGAACTCGATGTCTTCTGGATCGAGGCGAAGGAGACGGTTAGTCAAAGGAGTGCGTCTGGAGGTGAAATCCCCGACTATCTAGGGATCGATGCGATCTACCTAGCCTTTCAAGAGCAAGCAGACGAAGTGCGCTCAGCTGTAAGTGAAAGGATGCAGGACCTGTTTGTTCGCTGCACGGCAATGTCGGAGGGGCAACAGATCGATGTTCTGAGCCGGGTGGCCGTCATCTTCGAAGCCAGACAGTAGGCCGAAACCTCTTCCGAGCTCGGCCACGATTGGCTTTGCGGAGTTGACGCTCTCGGCCCTTTGCGGCCGCTCGCGACAGCCCCCGATGCTGCGTTGCAGCTTCCCCGAAGCAGTCGTTCGACACATTGTGCAGCATTTTTGTTGGCCAGAGGTCGGCAGGCCGGGACGGAGCTGCCGTCGGGCGGTCACCACGTTGCCAAGGAGGATTTGGCAAATCTCTTTAGGTCTGCCCTCTCTAATTGAGTACTGATATCACGCTCGACATATCGACCTTGGGCCCAAGCGCCTGCACCGCCCGTGCGTAAAGGTCAGAGCTGACGTCGAGTTGCGGCGTTGCCAGGCACAGCCGCGCGGCTTCGGTTCGGATCAGGCAGGTGCTCGTATGCGCGTCCGCCACACCGGCCTGCACCGTGAAATCGCTGTCGATCATCTTGGGCAGTTTGATGGTCACGAAATCGCTGCTGAGGGGGCCAGCGGCCACGGCTTGCGTGAACTTGTCCAAGGGAAGGCCCGCTTTGCGCGCGAAACTGGTCGCCTCCGCCAAGGCGACGAGGCTGGAGCAAAGGTAAAGATTGATCGCCAGTTTCATCCGCAAGGCATCACCTGCGGCCCCGCAATGGATCTGATCCTTGCACATGGGGCGCAAGAGAGGTGCCGCCGCCTCGGCCACAGCGCGATCACCCCCCAGCAAACAAACAAGCTGGCCGTTCTCCGCGGGGACCCGCGAGCCTGAAACCGGCGCTTCGAGATAGGCCCCACCCGCCTGTGCGATGTCGTCGGCCAGTGCCACCGAATAGCTGGGATCGACGGAGCCCATGCCGATGATCGTCTTGCCCCGCACATTCTCGGCGAAGGCGGCCGTGTCGCGCTCCAGCACGGCATCGACGGCATCCTGGTTCAGCAGCATGAGAATGGAGGTCCGCGACCCGCGCAGAACGGCCCGCGGGGATCGGGCAAATGCGACATCGCATCCGTCCGGGAAAACATCTGGAGCCTTTTGCGTCCTGTTCCAGACGTCCAGCGCAACGCCATGCCGCGCGAGATTCCGCGCCATGGGCAATCCCATGGTGCCCAATCCGATGAAACCGACCTTTTCCATGATCCCTCCGATCCATTTGCCAGTGCGAAATAGAGTATGGCACTGGATTGGGGGTGTTTTTTGCTAAATTGAGGTATAAAATTATAATTTTTGAGTGCCAAGCACCATGGACAACTGCATAAATAGCGCAACGCACCAATCGAAACGAGCATGACCATGCAGCACGTCCTCGACGACATCGACCGGAAGATCCTTCGCCTGCTGCAGCAAGACTGCAAGCAGACCAGCAACGAGATCGCCGATCAGGTCGGGCTGTCGCAAACCCCTTGCCTCCGGCGTATCCGGAACATGGAGGCTGCCGGTATCATCGAACGATACACGGCGATCCTGAACCCCGACACCCTCGGCCTTGGCATGACATTATTCACCCGCGTCTGGCTGACCGGACAGGACGAGGCGACCGTTGAACGGTTCACCAAGGAAGTGCAGCGCCTGCCCAATGTCGTGGAATGTCACCTGATGGCGGGGGATTGCGACTTCCTTCTGCGCATTCTGGCCGCCGACATCACAGCC
The DNA here is from genome assembly GCF_036007805.1 of Yoonia sp. GTDB lineage: Bacteria > Pseudomonadota > Alphaproteobacteria > Rhodobacterales > Rhodobacteraceae > Yoonia. Next base: position 565 of record NZ_DASYOK010000370.1, on the reverse strand, counting down.
TACCGCCGCTTTCAGATCGAGTATCTGAACGCCCTTCCGGGGGTTCAAAGCGTCAAGACAGAAATTCCGATGCAACGGATCAAATATTCGAACGAGATCCCGATTTAGCGGCATCCGTCCGAACGCCTTATCGGCCACGCGTCGGTTTCGGCATGGCAATCGGCTGACTTAGGCTCGAAGCCGACCTGCGGCGGTGCAGCACCCAGTTTCTTGTTCTGGCCCGCCTCCAACCGGTTTCCAGAGCCCCTCGGTTGACTGCTCCCAGCCCTAAGCGGACACGGTCGTCCCGACGTTCGCGCTTGCAGAATTTGACAGGGACGGCGGAAAGTGTGAATTCGTGGCGCCTGCGAAGGCATACTGTCAAACACATGAAAGCGGCCATTCAGGGCTCAGGTTCAACGCCCCACCATGCCGCATCAGGCACTAGAGCGTTTCCATTTTATGTTGATGCATAGCCTGCATTTCTGAGGAAGTTCCAGCATTCGTCTGGTGTGAACAGGTCACAGATATTGCCGATGGCGGCAAAGAGGTCTGTGAAGGTTCTCGCGCCGACCTTTCGCAGATG
>NZ_DASYOK010000369.1:0-20381 GCF_036007805.1 Yoonia sp. | reverse complement strand
GTCTTGATACGCTGGGCAAGCCGTTTGGCAGTTTCGTGCTTTTCCGTCCAGATTGGCGACAGGCACATCATAACTTCGGGCTGGTCGATACTATCTAGCGGCATCCGCCCAATTTTTGGGAAAGCATAGTCTCGCAAAGTGTTGATCCATTGCTGGCCATGCTTAGCATTCTTCCAAGTTGGCATCCGCTCGATGTGGACCTGTTGTGCAAATTCTTCGAATGTCGGGATTTCGCGCTGGGCGTTGAAACGGGGGTTCAGTCCTTGCTTGGCCATCCGACGATACTCTAGCGCACGTTCACGCGCTTGGTTGATTGTGACAATATCCGCCCCGCCCAAGCCAAAGTCAGTGCGCAACGGCGCGCCCTTCTTATTCTTGGACCCTTTGACAACCACGCGCACAATCCAACGCCGTGCGCCCGATGGATCAACCACCAGATACAATCCGTTGCCATCACCATGCCGCCCCGCGCCAAGATTCTCGACAAGCTTCTTTGTCAGTTTACCAGATAGGGCCATCTAAAATACCACATTCAATACCACTCAGGGAACGAATATAGACACCATCGAAGAAAACTCAACACCAACGACAATTGGCAAAACACCCAATAAAAAAAGCAAAAAGGCCACCCAAGGTGACCTAGCGAAATTGCTCAAAATGGGGAAGTGGCGGACAGACAGGGATTCGAACCCTGGAGACGGTCTCCCGCCTACACACTTTCCAGGCGTGCGCCTTCGACCACTCGGCCACCTGTCCGTGGAGCGCGGTTTAGCCCTAACCCTACCCCTTTTGCAAGACCCTATACATATGTTTGTGAGCCCCCTTTACCTCAACCCTGACTGCACCCTACAAATGAAGCGTTCGAGATAGAGGCGACGCCACGCATGCTGCATGATCCACCTAAAACCGGCAAATCCGAACGGCCCAGCGAAACGACACGTCTGCAAACCGGTGCGTTGTTGATTATCGCCTTTGCGGTCGTGCTTTTCTTGCTGGTGCAGGCGCGCTTTGTGCTGATTTCACTGGCCACAGCGATCATTCTTTTCAGCCTGACAAGTGATGTTATCAATTTCATTGCGCGGCAGCGGATCGGGCCATTTCGTATTCCCAACGCATTGGCCAGCATCGTGGCCATGGTCCTGATCGCAGCGGCTTTGCTGTCGCTAAGCTCTATCCTTCTGTCCCAAATCAATACTGTGCTTGTCTTGACATTGTCCTACGCAGAACGCGCTCCCGCGGCCGTCGCCGCGATGTTTGCGTGGCTGGGCGAGGACAGCCAGCAGGCCGTTTTCAACGCCATGCGTTCGGTTGAAATGTCCAGTTATCTGCGCGGGGCAGCAAGTCAGGCCAGCGGCCTGACACAAGGCACCGTGCTAATTATCCTTTTTGTCGGGTTTCTGTTCGCCGAGCGCATATGGTTTGAAACCAAACTTCTCAGCCTTGTCGGTGACGAAGCACAGGCAGAACGTGTTGCCAAAATCATCGGATCCATCATCCACAGGGTGAACTATTACCTGCTGGTCAAGACATTAATCAGCGCAATTACCGGTGCGATGGTCTTTGTCCTGGCGCAGGCCTTCGGGCTGGGGCTGGCAACATCCCTTGGCATCATCACATTCGTTCTCAACTTCATTCCCAACATCGGCTCTATCGTGGCAACCGCGCTGATCACTCTGGTCGCCCAGGTCGAGCTTGGAGACGGGTCAACCACACTCGCGGTTTTCGTGATCGCGGGCATCATTCAGTTCGTGAACGGCAGCATCATCGACCCGATGCTGATGGGCCGCGCGCTGCGGCTCTCATCCTTCGGGATCATCCTGTCTTTGGCCTTCTGGGGGGCGGTCTGGGGCATCCCCGGCATGTTCCTGTCGGTGCCGATTATGGTGATGTTGTTGGTGGTGTGTAGCCATGTTCCCAACCTGCGCCCCTTTGCTGTCCTTTTGTCGCGTGAGGGCTTGCCGGAATCCGAAAGAATGCTGGATCAGCCGATCGAGCGCGATCTTTTCGGACAGGACATCAAGCGCGACTAGCGATCAGAGCGCATCGCAGGCGGGGGTTTTTCCCCGATCGGCTGACGCGCATAATAGGTTACGTCCTCGGTGAAATACTGATAGCTATCCGCGTTCTCGATCGCGCGGCGCGCATCCCTTTGCGCCATCCGCGAACATTCGGTGCGCGAATAGCAATGATCCTCGGTATTGGCGACATGCAGGAAATGCGACACCTCATGCACGATCGTCCCCTCACGCGTCCCGTTGTTCGAGCGGCGGTCGCCGGGCCTCAGCGCTGTCAGGGGAGGCAATGTGAAAAATGCCGGGCAAAGATGCATCAGGTAGGGTTGGTTGGCAAAGACCCAGGCATATTCGCCCGCCCTGCATCCGTCATCGGTGGCCGCATCACATTGTGCGGTCACCGCACCACCCCGCAACGCTGTCACCACTGATTTCAGGCTGGCACGGACGCGCTCGGCGTTGGCCTGCGAATAAGTGCCGAACCAGCGTTGATAATCGGATGTGTCGCCCACCGCCACTGCGGCCTTGAGCGTGAGGTCCTTGGCAGTGGCAATGGCCGCGTCAACGACTTTGGCCTCTTCCATGGTGCAGCCCGGATGGCGCGTTTCGGCCGCCGCTGGAAGGCCCGCGCAGAGCATCACGATCAAGAGGGGTATCACACGCAGCAAAGGCCTACTCCAGATGCAAATAGACACGCCGGTTCTGGCGGCCCTTCTTTTCGATCTTGCCGATCCGCACGCGCCCGATCTCTTCGGTGTTGGCGACATGGGTGCCACCGCAAGGCTGCAAATCGGCGGTTTCTTCGCCCACGCCGATCCGCACAAGGCGGATCTGTCCGCTGCCGCGCGGTGGCTGGACAGACATCGTTTTCACCAGATCGGGCTGCGCATCAAGCTCCACATCCGTGATCCATTCCTCGGTCACATCCATATTGCACGCAATCAGACGGTTCAGGTCTGCCTCGAGCGCGTCTTTGTCCTCTGGCGCCTCGGGCATATCGAAATCCAGACGGCCTTTATCGGTCCCGATAGAGCCACCCGACACCGGCAGCGGGATTACGACAGACAGCAGATGCAGCGCGGTATGCACCCGCATGTGACGCAAACGGCGATCCCAGTTCAACACCTGCGTCACCCCTTGGCCGATGCTTGGCAGACCGGCAGGTTCCGCCGGGATCAGGACAACATCATCCCCGTCACCTTTGACAGTCGTGGCGATCTCGATCTCGCCGCCTTTCCAGCGCAGTGTCCCGCTATCCCCCGGCTGCCCGCCGGATGTGGGGTAAAAGAGCGTTCCATCCAGCACGATACCGCCTTCCGTCGTAATCGCTTTGACGGTGCCAATGGCTTCGCGGGCATAGGCATCTTTACGGAACAGCAGGTCAGTCATGGTATCGTCGTGTCCTTCAAAACTTCGGGGTTGCGCAGCCATATATCACGCTGGGCAAAGGGTATTTCGATGCCCTCTTTGGCAAAGGCCTTGGCGATCGCGTGGTTCATTTCAGATTTGACGACCACGACATAGTTCACGTCACGCAGGATCGCACGGATTTCGAAATCAAGAGAGTCCGCGCCGAAACCCATAAACAAGACGGCAGGCGGCGGCGACATGACGACCTGCGGATGCGCCTCGGCAATGCCGCGCAGGATGTCCGACACCTTGTCGGTATCCGTCCCGTAGGCCACGCCAACAGGCACGATCACGCGGCCCACCAGATTACCGCGGGTCCAGTTCGTCACCTGCCCGCTCACCAGATCAGCGTTCGGAATGATCACATCGGTCCGGTCAAACGTTTCGATCCGCGTCGAACGCACAGAAATCGACCGCACATATCCCATTTGATTGCCCACTTCGATCCAGTCGCCCTCACTGACAGGGCGTTCGATCAGCAAGATAATCCCCGAAACAAAGTTCGAGACGATATTCTGCAGACCAAAACCGATGCCCACGGACAAAGCACCTGCCACAATTGCGAGGTTCGACAGATCAATGCCTGCCGTGGTGATCGCGATAATCGCGGCCAGCATGATGCCCACATAGCCAAAGCCCGCGACGATCGCGTTTTGCCCGCCCAGATCAAGCCGCGTGCGCGGCAGCACCGTGCGCCGCAAGGTGCCTTGGATGAAGCGGGTCAACAGATAGCCTACCGCAAAAACAATCGCGAAGGTGAGGAAATCCGTCGGCGAAATGCGGCTTTCGCCAATTGAAAAACCTTCGCGGAAACGGGCCCAGATTTCGGTCAGATCATCAACCCGCGCCCCCCAGATCAGTGCAAAAACGGGTAAGCTGACCATATAGAGAGCAAAGCTGACCATGACCGGAATAAGCGCCTGAATGCCGCGCATGTCTTCGCCATCGCCAGGAGGTTGTGTCAGCTCGGTCACAATCTGTTGCAGCAAAAACAGCACAGCAATGAGTGCGACAGAAACGATGGATGGTCCCAGAATAGCAATGCCCGCCGCAATATATCCGAACCCCGCAATCACAGGGGCAACGATCGCCACGACTGTCGCAAAGCGCCCGACCAGGTTGCGCATACGCCCCGCCGATACGATGGTATCTTCCCTTTGTTCGGGTTTGGTACGTATCACACGGCCCAGGCGCCAGAAGAGAAGACCCAGAACGACAAGGATAGGCCACGCGAAAGCAGCCGCAGCCCCCTGAGACATATCCAAAGTCCGAAACCCTGCTTGGGCCAACGTCCCGAAAGCCATGACCCAAGCTAGCGCGGTGCTGGCCCGCCGTCCTGAGGCACGTGTTTGCGCATCATAGCCAAAATATCCCGGGTGTTCGCCCAACGGAAAAACAAGCCGCGACAACCACCAGCCGAAAATCACGTATGACCCCGCCAGCGGGACCGCCTCCAGAATATCGCCGCCGCGCAGACCGAAGATATCAAGCGCCTGCAACGCTTCGGTCAGCGCCAGAAGCCCCAGCATCGGCACCGCAATCTGGATCAGTGACGCCACAAATACCGTTATAGGATGCCAACGTCCCTGTCTTGTCGTCAAAGACATACGCCAGCGCGTCACAAAACCACGCCCAAAACTCAGTAACCCAATGCCAACAACCAACAGTAACAACACCCGAGGCAAATCGCGGCTCAGCGCACCGCTTTCACGCCGGACGTTGAAACCGGTCACAATCTCGATACCGACGATATCGACAAGCTGCCAGAGAGCCGCAACCGCCGCACCGATATAAGCGGGGTTCAGGGGCGACGGCCCCCGCACCGATAGTTCATCGGTCTGTCGCTGTAGCGACATTGCGTCGAATTCACCGATCAGGCCATTCGCGCGGGCATAGGCCTCTTGTGCGAGCAAACGTGGCGCCTCAAGCGCATTGCGCTGGGTCGTCAGTGCGGCACGGCGGGCGGCAACGGCGGGGTTTTCTTCACCGCTTTCAGGCATAGCGCCAAGTGCGGCGATCTGTGCGTCGACTGTCGCAATGCGACCAGCATTCACGTTGGTCTGTGCTAAAAAACGATCCCGCCAAACAACAAGTTCGGCACGTAACCTGCTGATTGCAAACATAGAAGCATCAGCACGACCGGCAAGGCTCTCTGCGCGCAGCGCAAGTCGTTCAAAGCTTGCCGTGTCCTCGGCGCCCACCTCTGTGGGCATAGCGGCAGGTAATGGCGGCTGCGCAACAGGAACTGTCTCGGCCGGTGCATCGCTTTCAGTTTCAGCCTGCGTATCCGCTTGTGGCGTCTCTTGTGCAACGGCGCTTGCAGGCTGCAAAACAGCAAGGAGACCGATCAGAAAAACTGCCGCAAGGACCCGTATCATACAGCTTCAAAGACCTCGGGCACATTCACCTCCTGCTCCATCCATGATGGAAACGGAAGGCCCTTGCCGCGCAGGAAAGCGGGGTTGAAAATCTTGGACTGATAGCGCGTGCCATAGTCACACAGGATCGTCACGATCGTATGCCCCGGCCCCATTTCGCGCGCGAGCCGGATCGCACCCGCGATGTTGATACCGGTCGAACCGCCCATGCACAGGCCTTCGTGCTGCAAGAGATCAAAAACAATCGGCAGCGCTTCAGCATCGGGGATTTTATACGCAAAATCAGGGGTAAAGCCCTCAAGGTTTGCGGTGATCCGCCCCTGCCCGATCCCTTCGGTAATGGAATCGCCCGCCGGTGGAACCTGGCCTGTGTAAAGCTTGTAGAGCCCCGATCCGTCCGGATCAGACAGGCCGACCTTGACGCCTTTGGCCTGCAACACCTGCCCGACACCGGCCAATGTACCGCCAGAACCGCAGGCGCAGGTAAACCCGTCCACCTTGCCGTCTGTCTGTTCCCAGATTTCGGGCGCCGTCGTTTCGACATGGGCCTGCCTGTTGGCGGTATTGTCGAACTGGTTCGCCCAGACAGCACCATTGGGTTCGGTTTCATTCAACGCAGCCGCCAACCGGGCCGAATATTTCACATAGTTATTTGGGTTCGCATAAGGCACCGCCGGCACTTCGACCAATTGCGCACCGGCCACGCGGATCATGTCCTTCTTTTCCTGACTTTGCGTTTCAGGAATAACAATGACGGTCTTGAACCCCATCGAAGCACCCACAAGCGCAAGGCCGATGCCTGTATTTCCTGCGGTTCCCTCGACGATCGTGCCACCGGGTTTCAGATCACCGCGTGCGATCGCATCCTTGATCATGAAAAGGGCGGCGCGGTCTTTGACCGATTGGCCGGGGTTCAGGAATTCGGCCTTGCCCAGAATGGTGCATCCCGTCGCCTCAGAGGCGGCTCGGAGTTTGATCAGGGGCGTGTTTCCTACGGCATCTGCAAGATCGGTCTTAATTGTCATTCCACGGCCCTTTCATCTATTCCTCTCTGTGTAGGGCTGCGAAGGCCTAACTTCAAGCAAACTCAAGGTCAGGCAGCGCCCAGCAGGCGCGCTTTGTGGCGCAATATCCAGTAGAGCAGAAAGAGTGCCGGACCGGTCGCGATTTCCCCGCTGTCAGCAAGGGCCAGAGCATCGTCGAATGCCATCGGATGCAGCCTGAGATCCTCCGCCTCATCGTCCAACCCGCCCAGATAGGCCTCAGTTTGCGGCAGATCGCACAGCCCCACAAAGGTATAGAAATAATCCGTGCTGGCCCCGGGTGAGACATAAAACGCCCCCGCCTCTTCCAGCTTGGTGACGATCACACCCGCCTCTTCCTCGCATTCACGCAACGCCGCCGCCTGTGGCGTCTCGCGCGCATCGACGATGCCTGCGACAGGTTCTAACATCCACGGGTTCGCGTCGTGGCGCAGGCGCGGGCCCAGACGGGCCTGCTCGACCAACAGCACCCTGTCGCGTACCGGATCGTAAGGCAGGACAACGGCGGCATCTGTCCCGATAAACCCCTCGCGCACCAAAACGTCCGACTGTCCGCCCGTAAATTTGCGATGCCTGACATCGACGCTTTCGAAGCGAAAAAACCGGCCCTGCGGAGTGCGCGCGCCCGTAATTTGGAAATCCGCAGGTTCAGGCACGAAGCGACGCGTGGCAGGGGCTGCTTTGGCGCGATATTTGGACCACGCCCGCGCCTCAATCATCGGCCACATCGCGCGTGCCGCCGCAAACGAAGGCAGCGGGTCATAGGAAAACAGCTCTGTTGCGGCAAGCACCGCAGGTGCAAGGTGATCCGCCTCCCACGCCTCCAGCGACCATGTGCCGACACCGGGTGCGGCCTCATCGGGGGGCAGATAGCACTGCACAGCACGCGGACCCACTGTTGTGATCACATCGACCGTCACCAGACGGTAGCCGAAAGCGCCCTCATAAAGATCAAGGCGCGCCATTTGCCGATCATCCAGACCTTCATAGACCAGCCCCTGCGCCGTTGCGCCAACCTGCGGCGCAATGAAAGGCACTACATTCCCGCCCAGTGGAAAGACGCCGTAACCCGCGAGCTCTGCCGGCACAGTACCGCGCGCCGGACCACCGGACACGGCGGCCATCAAATCATGGGACCGTAATGTCCCGTAAACAAATAGATCCATATCCTAGGGGAAACGCTGACCGAAGAATTCGGTAATCCATGCACAAACGATACCGCCGATCAGGACCGTGGCAATCAGGGTCACATCAGTGAACATGATTGCGTAGTCGATCATCTGGTTGAAGATATCGATCACCGCCTCCATCGTTCCGTCGTTATATCGGTTGCGCAGCGCATTCGAGATCATCTGATTGAAAGACAGCGCAAAAAGCGCGCAGAAGGCAATCGCTGCGCCACTGGTAATCCCGATGCCTACCGCCGGGTTATACCCGTTTCCGGCACGGCTGCCGCAGACCCGCCACCCGACCACGAGGCCGATAAAGCTGACCACCGGAAGCCAGAAGGTCGGCGCGTTCGCCTCGGGAAAGAAAGGGATCGTCAGGCCCGCTAGGTACCAACCAAACAAGCCAAAGATAACTGCACCTGCAAGACGTCCAGCGGTCGGCATGTCATGCGTCCTCTCTCTTGGCGCGCACGACCCTGCGTTAGCCTGGCCGCGTCACGGTAATCTGCGTTACGTCGCAGTTTCTGCTATCAAATGTCGCGGCACAAGAGGTCAGATAAAAATCCCACATCCGCTTGAAACGCGCGTCAAAGCCCAAAGCGGCAACCTGATCCCACTTTTCGTTGAATGTCTCGTGCCAGCGGCGCAGCGTCAGCGCGTAGCTCTTGCCGAATTCAATCGAGCCTTTGACATTTAATCCCGCTTTTTCAACTTCTTGGCGCAAAACAGTCGGGCTCGGCAGCATACCTCCGGGGAAGATGTACTTCTGTATAAAGTCCACGCCCTTGCGGTAACTCTCCCAGCGCTCGTCTTTGACAGTGATGATCTGAAGTGTTGCGTGTTTGCCCGGTTTGAGGCGTTCACGCACCGTTTCAAAGTACTTGGGCCAGTATTGTTCACCGACGGCTTCGAACATTTCGATGCTGGCGATCCCATCGTAAAGGCCTGTTTCGTCGCGGTAATCCTGCATTTTGATCTCGACCATGTCGGACAGACCGGCCTTGGCCATCCGCGCCACGGCAAAATCATGCTGTTCCTGACTGATCGTCAAGCCAGTCACCTTGATCCCGCGTTCCTTGGCAGCATATTCGGCAAACCCGCCCCAGCCACAGCCGATCTCAAGCACATGATCGCCCGCCTTGGCCCCCATCTGGTCGACCATGCTGGCGTATTTGGCAATTTGGGCAGCTTCCGTACTTTCCTGTCCTGTCTCGAAAATCGCCGAGGAATAGGTCATCGTATCATCGAGCCAGAGCCCGTAAAAATCATTCCCAAGATCGTAATGATAGCTGATGTTCTTGCGTGCCTGTGTTTTCGAGTTGCGCTGCATCCAGAACCGGACGCGCTCATAAAAGCGGATCAGTTTTTGCGCAGGAAAGCCGTCATAGATGTGATCGGCTTCATCATGCATGAAATCCATGACCGCCATCAGATCGGGGGTGGTCCACCAGCCATCCATATAGGCCTCGGAAAACCCCATATCGCCTTCGCGTACCGTCCGCGCGAAAAGATCGGCATTGTGCACGTGCACCTCTGCGACATAGCCGGGCTTCGCGCCTTCGGCACGGAAATGGCGCCCATCGGGCAGAATGATATCAACGCGGCCTTTCTGGAGGTCTTTTACCTGATCAAATACCCGCGCAAAATAGCGGGGCAGACCGGTTTGGCCGTCTGTACTCGTTAAGATCATATTTTCTTCCTGTCGTCGTCTCTGGCACTCGGGCAGTTTGCGCGGCCTGTCTGTACCCAAATTAACCTTTGATACGGTGAAGTCACGGAGAACGTTCAAAAAAGTTTCAACTGACCTTGGGGCAATCAGAAACCACGGTCCTGATAGGCATCAAGCGCACGTTTGCGACCCACATCTGCCGAAACAATCGGATCGGGGTAGCGGTCCTGCGCCGTCATGCCCCAAATGACAGGTATCATATCATAATAGGACAAAGCTGTCGCGCTTGGCGTCTTGGTGCCTTCGGCAATCCATTTCTTGACGTATGCGCGATCCTTGTCGAATTTGTCCAACTGCGTCACCGGATTGAACACGCGAAAATAGGGCGTCGCATCCGGCCCAGACCCTGCCGACCACTGCCAGCCCATTGCATTGCTGCACGGGTCCCAGTCGATCAGGCAATCGGCAAACCAATCCAGCCCGATCTTCCAGTGACACAAAAGGTGCTTAGTCAGATAGGATGCCACAATCATCCGGCCACGGTTATGCATCCGCCCGGTCACATACATCTCGCGCATGGCGGCATCGACAAAACGAATACCGGTGCGCGCTTGCTTCCAAGCCTTCACCTCGGCCAGCCCTTCGTCGGTGTTCCACGGAAAGGCGTCCCAGTCCTCTTTCCAGTTGCCCGATGTAATCCGCGGCGTGTGAAAGGCCAGATGATAGGCAAACTCGCGCCAGACCAGTTCTTTTAGGAATGTCTCGGCATCGCCCTTGCCGTCATGCAGCGCGCGCCAGCCCGCGTGCCAGCATTTGCGCGGGCTGATTTCGCCGTAGGTCAGGTTTTCCGACAGCCCCGAGGTGCCATCGACCGACGGCAGATCACGGTTCTTGACGTAATTGGCGACATTATTGGCAATAAACGCGCCCAAACGGTGCGACGCGGCCGTTTCACCCACGGTGCAATGCGATGTCAGAATATCTGCACCGCGCTGCATGGCAGCGCCCATGCGCCAGTCTGCCAGATTATCCGAGGCGGGCCAGCTGTCAGGTGCGGGGACCTTTGCGGGGGTTGGCAGTGCGTCAGGCACCTTGTTGTCCCGTACCGATTTCCACATCGGCGTATAGACTTTGTAGAACCCGCCGGTTTTCGTCGCGACCGTCCAAGGCTCGAACAAGACATGGCCTGTGAAGCTCTGCGCCTCGACACCGTCCTCTTTCAACGCTGCCTTTACTGCGGTATCGCGCGCGCGGTGCGCCGGATCATACATCCGCGACCAGTAGACGGCCCCTGCCCCTGTCTCGGCAATCAGATCGCGCAACACCGTCAGCGCCTCCCCACGGCGCAGGATCAAACGGCTGCCTTTTTCCTGCAAGGACTTCGCCAGATCACCCACCGACAGACCCAAGCGCATCTTTGGCGCAGCGCCAAGCGCCTCGGTCAGCTCATCATGGATAAACACCGGTATAACCGGATGACCTGCGGCAACGGCAGCCGACAACGCCTCATGATCGCCAAGGCGCAGATCGCGCCGGAACCACATCAGAATGGGGGATTTGCTCATCAGACCTCCGCGCAGGACGGCTTGCCTGCTTTATAGCACCTGATCTAGCGCCTCCATCAGCGCGTCAACCTCGTCTTTGGTGGTGTAATGCACGAAACTGACCCGCAGCACGCCTTTGGCAGGGTCCACCCCGACTGCGGACAACGGACGCTGCGCGTAGAAATCACCGCCACCGGCCATAATCCCATGCGGCGCAAGTTTCGCTGCCGTCTCTCCTGCATCCGCCTCCAAGGCCATCGCAACGGTGGGCGCGCGGCGCAGAGCGTCCGCAGGACCGATAAGCCGTACCGAGTTTTTCGCCGAGACGTAATCCAGCAAGGGCTGCAACAGGGCCACCTCGTGATCGCGCATCAGATCATGGGATTTGCGCGCAGCCGCGGCCCCTGTTCCACCACCATGATGCGCAGACAGCGCCTCAAGATAATCCGCCATCCCCGCACTGGCTGCGACCTGCGCATGGTCAGGACCCGCAGGCGTGAACCGCTTGTAAAGGCTGTCTCCGTTGAAATGGTGCCCCTGATTGGGCAGCTCCATGCCCCACTCCTCGCGGATCACCATAATGCCTTGATGGGGGCCGTAGGTCTTGTAAGCACTGAACAGATAGACATCGCATCCAAGCGCGCCCACATCCGCGAAACCATGCGGCGCATAGGATACGCCATCCACACAGGTCCGCGCGCGCGCAGATTTCGCCAAGGCGCAGATGCCAGCCACATCATTGATTGCACCCACCACGTTCGAGCAATGCGGGAACACAACAAGCGCCACATCCTGCTCCAAGAGCTTGGCAAGGTCCTCATGGTGCAACTCTCCCGTCTCGGGATCAATCTGCCACTCAAGGATATTGACGCCATCCTCAGCCAACCGCCGCCACGGGCCGCTATTGGCCTCATGGTCCTGATTGGTCACAACAATGCTCTGGCTCGGTTTGATCCATTTGCGCACGGCCTGCGCCAGCACATAGGTGTTCTGCGTGGTCGAGGGCCCAAAGGACACCTCATGCGTGGCAACCCCCAGCATTTCCGCCAAGCGCCTGCGCGCCTCGTCCATCTCCTCGCCACCCAGGCGCGACGCGGCATAAGGCGCATAGGGCTGCACTTTGCGTTCGGTGTAGAAGCGGTACAGGCGGTCAATCACCTGACGGCAGGTATAAGACCCGCCCGCGTTTTCAAAAAAGGCCTTCCCGTGCAATGCAGGCTGGTCAAAGGCGGGGAATTGGGTGCGCACCCATGCGATATCTAGTGTCATGCGCATATGGATACGAAAAAGGCCCCGATGCGCAAGCACCAGAGCCAATCATTTTCGGATTAAGCCGTGTCAGGCCCTCAATTCGCTTTGCAAGCCACGGAAGATGGCAAAACACATCAAAAGAAGGACAATTGTAAACGGCAGTCCGGTCGAGATCACCATCGCCTGTAGCGATCCAAGGCCACCCCCGATCAATAGCGCAATCGCCACGAGCCCCTCAAAGGTACACCAAAACACACGCTGCGGCACCGGCGCGTCGATCTTGCCACCGGCTGTGATCGTGTCGATCACAAGGCTGCCGCTGTCAGAGGACGTCACAAAGAACACGATGACCAGAATGATGCCGAGGGTCGAGGTAATCGACGCCAATGGCAGGCTGTCCAACATCGCAAAGAGCGACAGTTCCGGACTATAGGTGTCAATCACATTGGCCTTCACCGCGCTGGCATCAACATTGGCGATCATGTCGTTGATCGCCGTGCCGCCAAAGACAGTCATCCAGAAGATGCAAACCAGTGACGGGATGATCAAAACGCACGTCAGGAATTCACGTACAGTGCGTCCGCGCGACACACGCGCGATGAACATGCCGACAAATGGCGACCAGCTGATCCACCACGCCCAATAAAACGCGGTCCAGCCTTCACGATATCCGTCATCAGACCGCCCGATCGGGTTGGAGAGCGGCAGGATTTCGTGACCGTAGGCCATAAGCGTCGCAAAGAAGTCGGTAAAGATACCAACCGCACCGGCGGTGAACAGCACAAAGAGCAATAGCCCGATCGCCAGCACCATGTTGATCTCGGACAGGACTTTCACCCCGCCATCAAGACCCCGGAGAACCGAAATCAGCGCCAGAAGCGTGATCAAAACGATCAAGACAACCTGCGCCGTTACGCTGCTGGGAATGCCATAAACATACTCAAGACCGGCATTCGCCTGCTGCGCACCCAAGCCTAGCGACGTCGCAAGACCAAAAAGCGTGGCAAAAACGGCAACGATGTCGATCACATGGCCCCACCAGCCCCAGACGCGTTCGCCAAGTATCGGATAAAAGGCCGAACGGATCGAAAGCGGCAGGCCCTTGTTATAGCTGAACAGCGCAAGCGCGAGCGCAACGACCGCATAAATCGCCCAAGGATGCAGCGCCCAGTGATATGAGGTCGCCGCCAGCGCCATCCGCTTGGCCTCCTCCACGTTGGCGGCAATCAGGGTGCCGTCCTCGGCAAAGGGACGGACAGTGCCCAAAGGTTCGTCGCCCCAAGGCGTGCCAAAGTAGTAAGCAGGCTCAAGCACGCCAAAGAACATCAGGCCAATGCCCATGCCGGCCGCAAAAAGCATCGCAAACCAGCCAAGATAGCCGTAATCCGGTGTGGCGTCTGCCCCACCCAGACGGACCGATCCGTAGGGCGACACGATGAGCAGCAGACAGAAAATCACAAAAATATTCGCCGCCGTCAGGAAAAACCCGTCAAACGTCGACGTCAAAGCGGGCCGCAGCCAGCCAAAGAACTCTGCCGCCTGCGCAGGGGCGATCAGCGCGTAAAGCACAAAGATCACCACGGAAAGCCCCGAAATCAGAAAGACGGGGTTGTGAATATCAAGCCCGAAAGGCCCGATCTGCGTTTCAATATTGTCCTGACCGATTGTGTAATCGGTATCAATCATATCCGAGGCACCTTCCGGTAACGGAATGCCCATATCGGTTTCGTCTTGCGTCGCCATAACTTGGCTTCCTTCTTATTGTTCCGTCTTGTTGTTGCGGGCGCTGGCCTCACCGGTCGCGCGCACGAGGCAAACCGATGCCTTGGTGCGGCGGGCCAGATTGCCGCCATTCGAGGCCCATATCCGGTCCCCGATATGCGGCACATGTGTCGCCATCACCACGAGATCGGCACCCATTTCATCCACAGCCTTCACCAGATCATCGTCCAGCGTAGCAGTCGGGTCATGGGACAGGATCACATGGGTCGTGACATCCTGACCATGCGCTCGGGCTTCATTCTCGGCGAAATCTGCAAGCTTTTGTTTGTATTCCTCGGGGGTATGCGCAACCGAGGACGGCGTTGGCGTTGTCGCCCCCAGATAACACACGGTTGCCCCGTAAAGTTTCGCCAGATCGGCCGCCATCGCGATCGCGCCTTCCATCCGGTCCACATGTGCCAAATCAATCGGCACAACGATTTTTCTATACATCGTCCCCTCCTTTTCCGGGCGTTGACACACGCACCATCACGCAGGCAAACGGCCCGGATATTCATCTTCAAAGACAGGGTTTTGGCCCCCGTTCTTACACCATGCCTAACAAGTCCGCTCCCTGTGAAACAACCACATGACCGGACATTCGCCTGCATTTGCCGCCAATACTGCGGCAAAATTTGCGCCAAACCCCTGCCATGAAACACAAAAAAGCCGCCAAAAAAAATTCCGGCGGCCTCGCTGATTTAGGGGTTTTTGGGCTGGGTCAGGCGTTCACGTCTACCACAACACGGCCCTTTACCTGCCCTTGCAAGATGCCAGCACCAAGTGCTGGCAGGTCTGACAGCGTCGCGGGCTGGATCATCGCCTCGAGCTTGTCCATCGGCAAATCCTTGGCAATGCGCGCCCACGCGCGGACGCGGTTGTCATAGGGTTGCATCACACTGTCGATCCCCAAAAGGTTCACACCACGCAGCAGGAACGGGATGACAGATGCAGGCAATCCGGCCCCGCCCGCCAGACCGACCGCCGCAACCGATGCCCCGTATTTCATCTGCCCCAACACGCGCGCCAGCATCTCGCCACCGACGGCATCGACACAACCGCCCCAGGTCTCGGCCTCCAGCGGGCGCCGGGTGATTGCGTTGATCTCTTCGCGGGGCACGATCTGTGTCGCACCAAGAGATTTCAGATAATCGGCCGTTTCGGGCCGCCCTGTTACCGCTGCAACCTCATGGCCCAGATTGGCCAGGATCGCGGTTGCAACGGATCCAACACCGCCTGCCGCACCTGTGACGAGGACCGGACCATCCTTGATCCCGTGATCCTCAAGCGCCATCACCGCCAGCATCGCCGTAAAGCCCGCTGTGCCCACCGCCATCGCCTGACGTGTATCAAGACCTTCTGGCAATGGAACCAGCCAATCGGCTTTCACCCGCGCCTTTTGGGAATACCCGCCCCAATAAGCCTCGCCCACGCGCCAGCCGGTCAACACAACCTTGTCACCGGGCTGATAGCGCGGATCATCCGACGCCGCGACAGTGCCCGCCATATCAATGCCCGGCACATGGGGATAATTGCGCACCAACCCACCGCCCGGCCCGATGCAAAGCCCGTCCTTGTAGTTCACGGTCGAATATTCAACAGCCACCGTCACATCACCTTCGGGCAACTGTTCCAGCGACAGCTCTTGCACAGATGCGCTGGTTTTCCCTTCTGCATCCTTTTCGACCATCAAAGCTTTAAACATCGTCATTCCTTTCATTTCGGGGCCTCTCATTTCAGGGGCAGCGTCCCCCCACTTTCCATGTCTCTTCAAACTTCCGCCGGAGGCTCCGACGCAGCGACCAGGCCTAGATCCAGAATTTCTCGTGCACGGTGGCCACGCGCGGGCCATCCTGTGTCTGCACTTCGAGTTGCGTGCCTTCGTCCCAATGCGTCATACGGACCATGCCAATGGCAACATTGGTTCCGTAATCAGGCGATGCCGCAGCCGATGTGATCTGGCCCACCTTCTTGCCCTTGGCGATCAATGGCCAGACCTGATTGCACACCGGAATCTCGCCCGAGATCGCGATCGCGCGGATCTGCTGCGTCGGCCCCTCTTTGGCCACCCGCAAGAGCGCATCGCGCCCCACACAGCCAATCGCGGTCTGGGTTGAGCAGAACCGGCCAAGCCCGCATTCATGCGGTGTGTTCTCGCGGGTCATATCATTCCCATAGGACAAAAGCCCGCCTTCGATCCGCTCGATCAGATTGGGGCAACCTGCGTAGACATCCAGATCCTTGCCTGCCTCCATCAACGCGTTCCACAGCGGCATGCCGTTCTGCGTGCCATCAACGTAAATCTCGAAACCGCCCTGCTTGGAATACCCAGACCGCGCCACGGCCATGCTGACGCCGTTGAAATCGAACCAGCCAAAGCGGAAAAACTTGATCGCACGCACCGCATCGCCAAAGACCCGCGCCATCAGATCATCGGCCAGCGGCCCCTGCACCGCCAAAGGCGAAATATCCGGCTCATCCACCAAAACATCCAACCGATATCCATAGGCCAAGGCCTTGACCCAGAACAGCAGATCACTGTCGGCAATCGAAATCCACCAGCGGTCCTCGGTCAGTTTCAGCGCCACCGGATCATTGAGCATACCACCGGTTTCATCCACGATCGGCACATAGAAACACTGCCCCGGCAACATGCCGCGCAAATCGCGCGGCGTCAGCATCTGCATCAGGCGCGCGGCATCCGGGCCGCGCAATTCCACCTGCCGCTCGCAGGCCACATCCCAGACCTGCACGGCAGCCTTCAGGTGGTGATAATCCTCGACCACGCTGCGGAACACCGTGGGCAGCAGCATATGGTTATAGACGGTATATCCCTTGACCCCGGCGGCCTCGACGCCATCGCTGAAGGGTGTACGCCGCACACGGCGCGAAGGTGCAATCACAGCCATCAAATATCCTCGGGCATAAAGGGAAGATCGGTATCGTTCGGGCGTTTACCCATCGCGGTCAGCATCGCATGCACCTGCCCGCGGTGATGGGTCTGGTGATTGAAAAGCTGCATGACACAAAGCGCTTTGGGCTTGGACATCTGGCACCCCATGGCACCGGAGTACCATTCCAGATCACCCACCAGATCAATTGCGCGCACACGCTCGGCCCAAAGCCTGATCCGCGCATCCATCCGGAAATTCTCGGCGGCCCAAACAGCGGGTGTCGGGGTGAAATTCACGCTGTCCTTGATTGACGGATCAGGCCCGACCCCGCCGTCAAAACGGCTGATCCAGATGGTGTCCCCCCAAAGCACATGGTTCAGCGTACCCATGATCGAGCCAAAGAATGCCCCGCGATCCTTGTACAGCTCGTCGCGGTCCATACCGGCAATCATCGCGCGCAGGCTCTTGTTCTGCCACGCATTGTACCGTGCCATTGTCTGGCAATATGCGGGTGTGATCAAGGTTTGGGACCTTTCCAGTCAATCGGACAGATTTCCGCTGATTTACCGCCGAAATCCCAGACACGGCCATAATCGCGGACCTTCGACTTGGTGCCTTGTGCGGCGATGATATCAGGCCCCATCCAGTATTTTGAATTGCTGACCATGACCGGATGTTCAGGGCTCTTGCCCGCCATCATTTCGATCTCGCCCTGAATTTTGCGGCCGATATAGATGCCGCGTTTGGTGCCTTCGCGCACAATCTCGACCTTTTCACGCTCGGCGCCGATAATCTCGGAGACAAGCATGGTGAACAGACCCGTGGTGCCACCCGCCTGCCCGCTGAAAATCTGCAAAAGGCCGTTGTAGGCCTTTTGGGTAGAGCGTTCATCGACATAGGCCGCAACTTTCCAGTTGCCTTCGGCCATCCGGCCCGGGATATCGACCAGCAGACCGACGTTCAGACCAGACAGGTCCTCGCCCTCGAAGTGCCCCTCGTCAATGGCAATGGCCATCCAGGCGTGGCAGTGCCCTTCAGTGGGTGGGTGTGCGCCAAGGCTGACCACACAGGGGCAAAACACCGTGCAGGAGCAGTTCAAAAACAGCTCACCCTTGATCGCCCATTCTGTCGGTTTCATTTTCCGGCGCAACGGGTTGCTTTCCATACGCTGATCAATGCGCTGCGAAATCGGCAAGCGGTCGGCGGGTGCACGTTGTGTTTCAGCCATATCTCGTTCCTTCTATTACAGAATTGCCAAGCCAAGGCCGGCAGCAATCAAGACCACGCCGACAGGCTTGATCACACGATGCCCGATTTCGGGCAGTTTTTCAAAAACCATGAGCAGCGTTGCCAAACCCATCCATGCAAGGCTCATCACGCCGCCCACAAACCCCAGCGCCATATAGCCCCAGCAACAGACCACACAAAATGCGCCCAGTCCGATCCCCATGCGCAAACCGCCGGAGAAACCGGTTTTCCAGTGTCCCAGAAAATAGGTCATCGGCGCGTGGCAGACGCCGTGGCAGACCTCTTTGATGCGGGTAAACTGGAATGCCCCGACGATGACCAGCAAGGCAGCGGAGAACCAGACCGGCGCAATTCCCAGCATATTGATGACGCCGCCAAAAAGCAGCGCCAACTGAAGTGCGGCGATCACGGCAGCAAAGCCCACCCAGACAACGAAGTAGCCCAGCAACAGACCGACCCACCCTGCCCGCGTGCCATCGGCGCTGACCATGAGCTTTTCGTAGGTGGTCAGCGTAGGCACCAAGGTGGGCAGCATCATTGCGGCCATCATCACAGCCCACATCGCAAAGAGCGGGCCGAAACGCGCCATCGGCATATCCATCGGCATGCGCGGGTCCATCTCGGCCATTGCCTGACCCATCGGACCCGGACGGCCCAGCAGATCAAGGTCCATATCGACCGCCATCATATAGAGCATAAGCCAGGACAACAGGATCGTGCCGAAAAAGAGCAGCCAAAGCGATGATCTGATCAAATGCGACAAGCGGCTCTCCCGAGGACCAGTTTGCGACTCAAGACTTGCATTAGATATGTCAGACGTTTAATTGTCTGACAAATGAAAATTGACCCGCACAACCCCGCAGATCTCTCTGCCCAGATCGCCAAGGCTATCCGCGACGCGATCATCTCTGGCGCTTTGCCGGTGGATGAACGTCTGCCCTCAGAGGCGGAAATGGCCGAGCAGTTCGATGTCTCGCGCCCCACTGTCCGCGAGGCGTTGAAGCGATTGGCGGCACAATCGCTGATCCGCACGCAGCGAGGGGCCACCGGTGGCGCCTTTGTCAATCGGTTACGGTTCGAAGACGCATACGGCCAGCAGATTACCACCTCTACCTTGCTGCTCTCGATGAATGACGTCAGCTTTGCGACCGCCTGCGAGGCGCGCTATGCGCTGGAGCGTGCCTGCGCACCGCTTTCGGCATCACGGCGCAGCGCCGACCACCTTGCGACAATGCGGGCAGAGGCACACCGGCAATTGCAGCCCGGTCTGACGGATGAGGCCTTTTGCGCCTCGGATGTCGCGTTTCATCGCGCCCTGGTGGATGCCGCGGGCAATCCGGTGCTGTCCTACCAACTGGCGGGCGCCGTCGAGGCGATGCAGCCGTTGATGAATATGATCACCTTCAGCGCGCGATCACGCGAAAAGATTGTGGCACTACATACGTCGATCGCCGATGCGATCGAAGCACAGGACGCGGGAGCCGCAGACGCCCATCTTGCGGCGTTGGCGGCCTATACCCAAGAGTTGGCACAGAATGTGATTGCCGAAAGGCAGTCCAAGCGTGGTTAGGGTAAGGTGGATCAGGATCCACCTTACTGCCCTGATCACACCGTTTTTTGATCATGTCTGGCGCGATCCATGGCTGTCCATCCAAGACAAACACAGGTAAGAACGGCTCCAAAGTACGAAAGCCCGCCATCACCGGAGGATTTGATGAAAGCCGCGATCTTCGGAACTGTCACACTGGCCGCCGCTGCCGCACTTGGCGTTTATGCATGGCAGTCACAAAACACACCTGCCCCCTGTGGCGACACAGCCGTCGCGGGCAGCGCCATTGGCGGGCCGTTCGAACTGGTGTCTGAAACCGGCGAAACCGTAACGGATGCCGATGTGATCACCAAACCGACACTGGTCTATTTCGGCTACACATTCTGCCCCGATGTTTGCCCGCTGGATTCCGCGCGCAATGCACAGGCAGCCTATATCCTGGAAGAGCAAGGG
>NZ_DASYOK010000368.1:0-1995 GCF_036007805.1 Yoonia sp. | reverse complement strand
GGGACTAGGTGGCGTAGTCGGCCTGTTCGGCGTCGAGGACGGCGCGGAGTTCGGCGAGGTGTCGGATATCCTGTTCGGGGTAGGCCTCGAGTTCTTGCGCTGTTTTCTCGGCGATGTCGTCCGGCAGGATGCGGAGGGGCTGGCCGGTTTGCAGGGCGCGGATATAGGTTTCGGCGGCGCGTTCGAAGTAATACATCCGGTTGAAGGTTTCCGCCACGGTTGCGCCGATCACGAGCACGCCGTGATTGCCCATGATCATCACCTTTTGTTTGGGGTCGGAAAAGAGGGCGGCACAGCGCGCGCCTTCGCTTTCAAAAGCCAGCCCGCCATAGCCGTCGTCGATGACATAGCGGTTGAAGAAGGTGCAGCAGTTCTGGTCGATGGGGGGCAGGCGGCTGTCCTTGAGCGAGGCCAGAACCGTGGCGAAGACGGAATGCACATGCATTGCACAGCGTGCATGGGGTACCAGACGGTGGATGCCCCCGTGCAGCCCCCATGCTGTGGGGTCAGGTGCGTTCGGGCCGGTGAGCGTGTCGGGATCATTGGCGTCAACCACGATCAGATCGCTGGCCTTGATCCGGCTGAAATGCATCTGGTTGGGGTTCATCAGGAACCTTGTGCCATCATCGTTGATCGCGAGGCTGAAGTGGTTGGCCACGCCTTCATGCATGTTCAGCCGTGCTGTCCAGCGAAAGGCGGCGGCCATATCGACCCGCTCTTGCCAGTGCGTCATATTTTGTGGATGGCTGTTCATCACCGCTCCTTGGATTTCATCGGGGGGCGCGTTAATGATGCGCCAACATATGCCTTAAAGGAAGTCTGATTATGACATTCAAGCCCGCCAAGTGGCCTCGCAAATTGCGGTCTCAGGAATGGTTCGGAGGATCGTCGAAAGATGCGATCTATCACCGGTCCTGGATGAAGAATCAGGGCTTGCCTGCGGATTTGCTGGATGGCCGCCCTGTGGTCGGCATCTGCAACACATGGTCCGAGCTGACGCCGTGCAACGCGCATTTGCGCGATCTGGCCGAGAAGGTGAAGTTCGGGATTTATGAGGCAGGTGGTTTTCCTGTGGAATTTCCCGTGTTCTCGCCTGCCGAAAGCAGCTTGCGCCCCACCGCCATGATGTATCGCAACCTCTGTGCGATGGACGTGGAAGAGGCGATCCGCGGCATGTCGATGGACGGTGTTGTTCTGCTGGCGGGCTGTGACAAGACTACCCCTGCGCTGTTGATGGGCGCGGCTTCCGTGGATTTGCCCGCGATCGTTGTGTCGGGTGGTCCGATGTTGAACGGGATGTTCCGTGGCGAACGTGTGGGGTCTGGTACGCATCTGTGGAAATTCTCGGAAGCCGTGCGCGCGGGCGAGATGACGGCAGAGGAATTCGTCGAGGCAGAGGCATCCATGTCCCGCTCGCCGGGGTCGTGCAACACGATGGGCACGGCCAGCACCATGGCGTCCATGGCCGAGGCGCTGGGCATGGCGCTATCCGGCAATGCGGCAATCCCAGCGGTGGACAGCCGCCGCCGTGTCATGGCGCATCTGACAGGGCGGCGCATTGTCCAGATGGTGAAGGATGATCTGAAACCGTCCGATGTGATGACCAAGCAGGCCTTCGAGAATGCGATCCGCACCAATGCCGCGATTGGCGGGTCCACGAATGCGGTGATCCACCTGCTGGCCATGGCGGGGCGGACCAAGGGCGTTGACCTGACCCTTGATGACTGGGACCGGTTGGGGCGCGATGTGCCCACGATTGTGAACCTGATGCCCTCGGGCAAATACCTGATGGAAGAGTTTTTCTATGCCGGCGGTCTGCCTGTCGTGATCAAGCGTCTGGGCGAGGCAGGGCTGTTGCACAAGGACGCGCTGACCGTGTCGGGCGGGTCCATGTGGGATGAGGTCAAGCACGTCAAGAACTGGAACGAGGATGTGATCCTGCCGGTGGAAAAAGCGCTGACGCAATCGGGCGGTATTGCTGTACTGCGCGGCAAT
>NZ_DASYOK010000367.1:0-27764 GCF_036007805.1 Yoonia sp. | reverse complement strand
TGAGATTGATCCCGCTGCGCCAAAGAGTGCGCTTGCCGAGTTCTGGGCGCATGCGGACGATTATTTGCCTCCAAACGGCTGTCTTGTTGTTGCGCGCAAAGGGGATGGACAGATCGTTGGCTGTGGCATGATGAAGCGCCTCGATCATGACACAGGCGAGTTGAAACGGGTTTTTGTGACAGAAGATGCAAGAGGAACCGGCACCGGAAAAGCATTGATCGTTGCGCGGGAACAAGCGGCGCGTACCATGGGATTAAAGCGTCTGGTTGCGGATACGCTCACACCCAATGTCGAGATGCGCAGTCTTTATCCCAAGCTTGGGTTCGTGGAATTGGATGAACCTATCGAGACCACGACCTACAAAGACCAGCCAATGCTGCGCCCGCATTTACATTATTTCGCGAAAGACCTGTGAGTGCAGGAATTAGCCCTGTTGAGGGCTATTTCTTTTGCCTCGTGGCGACAGACTTTGCCGCTGTTTGGCTGAAAATTCCCCTTGGGAACACTTAGCTTCAAAGGCTTCTGGCGCTCCATGGGCGATTGAGCAAGTCCCGCCTGAGAAACCAAACAATCGGGTGGCGCAGAGACAGGCAACATACGGATGACATGTAAACACCAATAAAATGAGGGTATTGAAGCAAGCGTATCCTTCAATAAAGAGCAGATGTATCCTCTCAAAACCGGGACCCTGAGCCCAATAGGTTCATCCTGCTATCTACACACACGGCCATGAAGGGCAGGGAGCGGGCCTCTGCTGCAACGCGCACTGACGTCTGCTGTGCGGATGAAGCGCTCTTTCGCTGTATCTGCGCCAATGACCGCTTTCGGGTCATGGTCTTTGATCCGGTAAGCCCCAGATGGGTTTCACCCCGTTTGCCTGAACATCCGAAGGGGAGCGTGAGATTTATGTTTGAAATTTGATATGCGCAATCGCGGCAAGACTACCTCGGCAAATTGCCAAGGTAATGCCCGATGGTGGCACTGGCGGTTCATCAATTTATCCTTGAGCTTGTTCCACCTAGAGTTACGGCCTGCTTGCCGCAACCGCCCAAAACCTCCGGAAACTGGCCAAGATCTTTGACGCACGGCAGCAAACGCGAAAGGCCTGACAGAAAAGCCGCGCGCGCCCGATTTGCAACGGCTATTTCTGGGCTCGTGAAAGGGTGTTTCTCCACAGAATCGGCTGGAAGCGGTGGTTTGTTGCAGTCGCGAAGCAGCCGGGCCGAAAAGCTTGAAGCTGACATTCAACCGGATTGATCGCATGGCTCACTTGTGCATCGTTCAAGGTTGGTTGCAGAGTCTTCGTGTTGGTTGCCACTTATACCGATGCTGCAGGCGAAAGCTAAGGGTCTCAGCCGCTTTACTGATGGCCAAGTTCAAGATCATCATGGGATGCTTTGGGCTGAACGTCCCCTGAAAATTGCGGCAGAGCCACTGCAGCATTCTATGCAAGTGGTCTGTTGCTTTATCACCCTCGGCCAACGGCAGTTTGCACAAGTGCAAAAAAACTGCATAAGCCTGTTCGTCATCATATCGTTTGTACATGGTCTGGCTATTTGCAGCCCTTGTTGTGGCCTTTTATGAAGGTCTAGGCAGCAAGCACACCAAGAGATATCAAGTCTTGTAAGGCGACCAGTCTATTCGTCACTTTCAGGAAGTGAACATCATGGCAATTATCCGGATCTGTGCTGCCGTTCTGGCCATAGCCGTTGTAGGGATATTTGTCCTGAAAATGATGTTTTCCTTGCCGGATCGCCAAGGCGTTGCGGCCAGTCAGGCCATTCCCCTCACAAGGGCCACTCAGATCGGCGCGGCCGTGCTGCAGGGGCAAGAGGCGCATCCGGACAAGAGCGGTGTGATCCCTCTCGCTGGCGGAGGCGAGGCTTTCGCGGCCCGCGTGCTTCTGGCGCGCACGGCCGAGCAATCGCTCGATGTGCAGTATTACATCTGGCAAGCGGACACGACCGGCTATCTGCTGCTGGATGAATTGCGCGCCGCGGCCGAGCGCGGGGTGCGGGTGCGCCTGCTTGTGGATGACAACGGCATTGCAGGGTTGGATACGGAGTTGCGTGCGCTGGATGATCTGCCGAATATGCAGGTGCGTCTGTTCAACCCCTTTACCCTGCGCCGTCCGAAGCTGCTGTCCTTTGCATTTGATTTTTTCCGGTTGAACCGGCGGATGCATAATAAGTCTTTCACGGCAGACGGGGCGGCCAGTATTGTGGGCGGGCGGAATGTAGGTGACATCTATTTCGCCTTTGGACCGGATGCGCATTACATCGACACCGATGTGCTGGCCCTTGGCCCAGCCGCAGCGGATGTGTCCGTTGCGTTCGACGCCTACTGGAACAGCGCTTCGGCCTATCCGGCGGGACTGATCCTGCCTGCCGCCCCCGAGGGGGTGGTGCGCCTGAAAGCGGCTGTGGCAACAGCCCAAGCTTCTGATCTGGCCGCACCCTATGTGGCGGCCATCAGCCAGTCACCGCTTATCCGCACCCTTATGGCGGGGCCGGATGCGGTGGAATGGGCGGGCGTGACACTGGTGGTCGATGACCCTGACAAAGGGTTGGGCCAACAGGGCACGGGTGGCCTGCTGATCGAACGTCTGGCCAAAATTCTGACCGATGCAGCGACCGGTCCCGCCCTCTCTCTCGATCTGATCTCGGCCTATTTCGTACCGGGGCGGGGCGGAACGGACCTGTTGACCGGGCTTGCAGCGCAAGGCGTTGCAGTGCGGGTACTGACCAACGCACAAGAATCAACGGATGTCATGACCGTTCATGGGTCTTATGCAGGATACCGCCCCGACTTGCTGGCAGGCGGTGTTGCCTTGGGGGAACTCAAAACCGATCCGCTGATCCCGCAGCAAGACCAGACGCTGGCCAGTCTCCTTGCAGGCTCTGCCTCCTCGCTGCATTCCAAGGTCTTCGCGATCGACGGTCAAAGGGTCTTTATCGGGTCGTTCAACTTTGATCCGCGCTCGGCGCGGTTGAACACCGAGATGGGGCTTTTGATCGAAAGCCCGACTTTTGCGGTGGCTGTTTCGCAGGCGGTGGATCATGTGATGCAGACCAATGCTTATGCGTTGCGCCTGTCCCCGGCAGATGCGTTGGAATGGGTTACGCAGGATGAAAGCGGTGCGACTATGGTGCTTGTGACCGAACCCAACACGACATGGTTTGACCGCTTGTTGGTCAAAGTCATCGGCATCTTGCCGTTGGAGTGGATGATGTGACCGCAAAAGATACCCAGTCCGAGGGGGTTAAGCCGGGCCCAGCCATACCTAAGGTTATGACAAGGCGCTATGCGATCACCATCTGCGCCGCGCTCTTGTTCTTGGTGTCGCGGGCATTGCCGTGGCGGGCAGCGCTGGCAGCCTTTGTGCTTGGCCTGCGCTTCATGCCCCACCCGATGCCGGTTTCTGCGGCGGCGATGACGGCAGGCATCCTGCTGACCTCCACCCCTGCGCCCGAGGCCGCAGCCTTCCGCGCCGAGACCATAGCGCTGATTATCGCGCCGATCCTGTTCCTGACTGTGATCCTGGAGCGGATCATACCATGGCTCGCGGCTGCAAAACCCGCAAAGACAGACGGATAACCCGCGGCAATGCCTTCGAACAGGAGCTTGCAATGCAACGCGCTCAGCACCAAATCAGGGGCAACCAGCGTGCCACTGCAGCCGTTGATTTCCTTTCCGCGATGACTGGGGAAGGGGCTGATAACACGAATGGAGACGAAAGAACGAAAATCCGAGACATCCGCAGGAAACCCGTTGATGATGGAAACCGAGGACGTAGGCCAGCACAACAAAAGCATGGGCAGTAACAGGTTTCGCATCCACATCTTCCCCTCGTGACGTATTCGATCAACACGTCGTTTGCTGTGCCAGCGATAACAGCGCCTTCAAGCAAACTTGTTTAATAGCTGCCAAGGCCATAGAGTAACCCGAAATCGCGATTGTAACCCACGCATTGCTGGAAGGCTGAGGCTGATCTCCAGCGGCAGATACGCTGTAAAGTAGACCGATAATTTCACCCAGCACCGCAGTGTGGCGCACCCGATCAAGATCAAACCCCTCGCAAGTCATGGACAGCGCGCTCATTTTTGCAATCAGGCTGAGCAAAAAGACGTCCTCTGCTTCCATCAATCCTTCGTATTCTACGAAATAGTCAAAGACATGCGCCATTTTCTGTGCAGGGACCGTCACAGCTATAGTGTGTGCGTGCTTGATCACGACTGCCTTGCAAAGCTGCCGAATGGTGCGCGCATCGTTTTTGCCGCCTCCTCTTGGTCCAATTCTTGGCTCTCTAAGATTTGCGCTGGAAAATTAGTGATCGACATTTGGTCCATGCCAACTAGGCTTGGCAGCCTGTCGAACTTCTGAAAAACGGAAAAATGTCCATGTCGTCACGTTCATTGATGCTTTCAATTTTGGGATGTTTCGGTTTGCTTTTTTGTGGACCTGTTTCGGCAGATGCTGATGGACCCGACTATTTTGCTGTAACTGGCGTCCAAGCGGAAGATCGTCTCAATCTTCGCTCCGCCCCTTCTGCGTCGGGTGCTTTGGTTGGAACTGTTCCTCACGATGCGACCGGGATCGCCAATCTTGGCTGTATCGGCGGGCTCACTTACGCGGAATGGGCTGAAGCAAACGAGGAAGAACGAGCCTCCGCGGCACAAACGCGTTGGTGCCGTGTCGGCTATGATCGCACCATTGGTTGGGCGGCGGGCTGGTTTCTGACCGAAGGTGCAACGCCAGATGCATTCCGCGCGGGAAGCGTTTTGCGCGATATTTCCGGATCGGAATGGTTGTTGCGCGATTTTGCGGGCGAGCCAGCTCTTGCTGAGGCTTGGCTGGCCTTCAAACCCGACAACGCCGTCATGGGCAATGGTGGATGCAATAACTTCAGGGGAAATCGGACGGCTGGTGCTGATGGAGCATTGTTCTTGCCGCTAGCCGCAACCAAGAAGATGTGTCCGGCTGCCGCAATGGAAACGGAAGTACGCTTTTTTCAAGCACTTGAAAAAACGCACGAAATCGTTGCTTACCATCGTCTGATGGCGTTGTTAGATGATAGTGGCCAACTACTCGCTACCTTTACACGTCGTGACCCAGATTAGCCGAACGATACGCGGGTGTCCGGCGCAGTCCTTCCGAATGACTGATGGGTGCGAGCGATTGGTTTGGAAGTTTCCGGGCGATTGGCCGTCCCAGAAGACGGCCCCGCCGATTAGATTTCAATAGCTTCGGCGATGACCAGCGCATCTTCAAGCTCGACGCCGAAGTATCTGACAGTCCACTCCATCTTGGTATGTCCCAACCGGAGTTGGACCGCCCGCAGGTTGCCTGGTTTCTTGTGGATCTGCGTGACCTTGGTGCGCCGCATCGAGTGCGTGCCATAGGCGCTAGCCTCCAGACCAATGGATGTCACCCAGTCACGTACAATCCGCGCCTACTGGCGGGTCGAGATGTGAAGCCGTTCGTGAAAACGACCAGGCCAGAGATATTCGGATCCGACCATCAGCGGCGCCCGCATCCACCTTGCCAGCGAGGCACGGGTGACTTGGGAGATTTCGAAGCGGACGGGCGCGCCACGGTTGGAAAGTCGCAGTTGCTGCAAACGTCTCCTCTGACGGGCCGCGCCGCTGCATCTTTAGGGATCGGTGAAAGGCAGCTCGTGGCCGTGAGTGACTGCCATAGTCTGGCATTTGGAAAGAATGCTGCATCTGCTTCGATGGCCGCAGTAAGCCCAAAGTGCAATTTCTTTGAAACGCCATAAAGGGCCATGGTCCGCTTTGGGTGCGCTCAACTCTGGACTAGAGCGCGCGTCTTTCGAACCAAGATAACACTCCAGCGAAAATGTTTCGTGTCAACTTATCGTTTATCTTTTGGGAATATTTGCGACTGCCGATTTTAAGGCCATCATGGGAATCTCGCTTTTGTAATTGCGAACGCCAAAGCTTGTCATGCATCACGGAGTTTTGCGGGGTTTGGAACCTTTTCCTCGTTTGATTTATCTGGAGTTTGGTGTCATCAAATTGGTATGGAATACTTGGATGTGAGCTATAATAACGCGCTTATTGTCGCCTCCATCGTGATTGCCATCGCGGCAGGCTTCACGGGTTTGTCACTGTCAAAAGACCTTTCGCAACAAAGTGTATCTCGACGTAAGGTATCAGTTGCAGCTTCAGCGATCGCCTTGGGCGGCGGAATCTGGTCAATGCATTTTGTCGCGATGCTCGGCATCCAGATGCCGATCCTGTTCTATTATGACGCCGCGATCACGCTCGCATCTGCATTGTTGGCAATCCTTATTGTCGGTACGGCTTTGTTGCTTTTACATTTCCGCGAAAGAACGCCGACCACGGTCTCTGTAGCCGGGGCTATAGTAGGATGCGGCATTCTAGCGATGCACTACGTTGGCATGGCGGGTCTTCAGTTGTGCCGTGCGGTCTATACACCGTTCGGGATTTTTCTGTCGGTCATCTCGGCAATTGTGTTGTGCATCGCTGCGTTCTGGATCGCCTATGGACAACGGACCAATCGCAGTATTCTGCTTGGCACGCTATGTTTTGCATTTGCTGTCTGTACAGTGCATTTTGTCGCCACAGCCAGTACGCGTTTCATAGAAGTTTCCGCGCTGCATGAATTTGGTCCGGTGATGAGTAATGAAACGCTGGCGCTTGGCGTGATCTTGACTAGCTTTGTTATTCTCGGTGCATTCTTATGGATGGGTGTGACGTTTTTTGTTCCGCCTGCGTCAACGCCTGTGACACCTCTGCCGATCCTCGACACGGTAGAGCCCACTTCAGATAAGGTGGTGTCAAATCCAGCGCCAATCTCTCTTCGGATCCCTTGTGAGCGCAACGGCGTTACGCATCTGGTTGATCCTGCATTGGTCGCCTTTGTCCGCGCCGAAGGGCACTATACGTACGTCTATACAAATAGCGCGCAGCACTTTTGCGCGTGGCCGATCAACGAAGCGGCCAAACGGTTGACGGGCGCTGGGTTTGTCAGGACCCACCGTAGCTATTTAGTGAACCCGACGCAGGTCGATCACTTTGAACGGCTCAAGGACAATGGCGTTTGCCACTTTGCCGGAACTGATTTGCCCCCCGTCCCGGTGAGCCGCTCCAATATGAAGCTCGTCCGCGAGGCTCTGGGTCTGTAGGCTTTCGCAGTTCGTGCGTCAAAACGCGCATTTCGTGAAAATCAGCAGGTACTCCATTGAATAACGCGAGCGTGTGTATGCGGCTGCGTCCAAGCTCCTGATCTAACATACATCTGCGGATCGGGAGGAGAAGCAATGATACCAGCGGCGTTTGAGTACTACAGGCCGACAGACATGGCGGGCGTCATCGCCTTGCTTCAAGAGCATGGCGACGATGCGCGCGTCATCGCAGGCGGGCACAGTCTGATACCCATGATGAAGCTGAGGATGGCAGAGGTGCCGCACCTGATCGATCTTCAGGGAATCCCGGGACTGAGTGAGATTACCGTTGCAGACGGAGAGATCCGTATCGGCGCGATGACCACACAGCACGATATCATTAACTCTGCACCGCTCGCCGACGTCGCGCCGATCATGAAAGAGGCCGCACTGCAAATCGCCGATCCACAGGTCCGGTATATGGGCACTGTTGGTGGGAACGTGGCCAACGGCGACCCCGGCAATGACATGCCCGGTTTGATGCAATGCCTTGATGCACAGTTCCACCTGACGGGTCCAGACGGGGATCGGTCTGTCGACGCGCGGGATTTTTACGAGGCGGCCTACATGACCGATCGTGAGGACGAAGAGGTCCTGACTGCTGTGACCTTTGCAGCACCACAGGGCGGCTATGCCTATGAGAAGCAAAAGCGGAAAATTGGTGACTATGCCACTGCTGCCGCCGCTGTGCAGATCAGCAAAACGGACGGAAAAGTGGCGGCGGCGTCGATCGCGATGACGAACCTCAGTGACACACCGATCTGGTCCGAAGCTGCAGGTGATGCCTTGCTCGGAAGCGCTTGCGACGAGGCAGCGGTCAAGGCCGCTGTGAAAGCCATGCTTGGCGATATCGATCCAACAGAAGACAACCGCGGCCCGGTTGCTTTCAAACGCCATGTCGCGGGCATCGTTCTTGGCCGCGCCATCGCGCGCGCTTGGTCACGGGCTTAGGGAGGGATTTACAATGTCGAACAAGATGCACGTGAAACTGAATGTGAATGGTGAGGATCATGAATTCCTTGCCGAACCGCGTGAACTGCTCATTTATGCGCTGCGCGAGAAGCTGAACATCACGGGACCGCACGTTGGCTGTGAGACATCACACTGTGGTGCCTGCACGGTAACGATGAACGGCAAGTCGGTGAAATCATGCACTGTCTTTGTCGCCCAGGCCAATGGCGCTGAAGTTACAACAATCGAAGGACTTGGCAGCCCGGATGCGCTTCATGTCCTGCAGGAAAACTTCAAAGAACACCACGGCCTGCAATGTGGTTTCTGTACGCCAGGCATGATCACGCGCGCGGCTAAGTTGCTTGAGGAAAATCCGAACCCGACCGAGGAAGAGGTCCGCTTTGGAATCGCTGGCAACATCTGCCGCTGCACTGGATACCAGAACATCGTAAAATCCATTCTGTCAGCAGCGTCTGAACTGAATGCAGCCAAGGAGGCGGCACAATGAAGGACGAAGTCACACGCGAAGAACGGGTCGCCGGCCTGAAAGGCATGGGCTGTTCGCGCAAGCGGGTTGAAGATGCACGCTTTACTCAGGGCAAGGGCAACTATGTCGACGACATCAAACTGCCGGGCATGCTGCACGGTGATTTCGTGCGCTCTCCCTATGCGCATGCACGGATCAAGTCGATTAACATCGACGCGGCGATGGCACTGCCCGGTGTCACGGCGGTTCTGACAGCCAAAGACCTTGAGCCACTCAACCTGCATTGGATGCCGACACTTGCTGGAGACAAGCAGATGGTGCTTGCCGACGGCAAGGTGCTGTTCCAAGGCCAAGAGGTCGCCTTTGTTGTTGCCTCAGACCGCTATGTTGCTGCTGATGCGGTAGAACTTGTCGAAGTGGAGTACGAAGAACTAGAAGTTCTCGTTGATCCCTTCAAATCCTTGCAGTCCGATGTCGTACTGCGCGAGGATTTGGTGGGGGAAGACGGCTCCATCCCCAACGGTGCGCACGGTCCACGCAAACATCACAACCACATCTTTACGTGGGAAGCAGGTGAAGAAGAAGCGACCAATCAGGTCATCGACAATGCCGAAATCGTTGCCGAATCCGAAATGTATTACCACCGCACCCATCCATGCCCGCTCGAGACATGCGGCTCTGTCGCGTCGATGGATAAGGTGAACGGCAAACTGACCCTTTGGGGCACATTTCAAGCACCGCATGTGGTGCGCACGGTTGCGTCTTTGTTGTCTGGGATCGAAGAGCATAACATTCGCGTTGTCTCACCCGATATTGGTGGTGGTTTCGGCAATAAGGTCGGAGTGTATCCCGGTTATGTCTGCTCCATCGTGGCGTCCATCGTCACGGGTGTCCCAGTGAAATGGGTCGAAGACCGGATGGAAAATCTGATGTCCACGGCCTTTGCCCGCGACTATTGGATGAAGGGCAAAATCAGTGCCACCAAAGAAGGCAAGATCACCGGGCTGCACTGCCATGTGACCGCCGACCATGGTGCGTTTGACGCTTGCGCGGACCCCACGAAGTTCCCGGCTGGCTTTATGAACATCTGCACGGGGTCCTATGATATCCCGGTTGCTTATCTGGGCGTTGACGGGGTCTACACCAACAAGGCACCCGGTGGTGTTTCCTATCGCTGTTCGTTCCGTGTCACGGAAGCTGTCTATTTCATCGAGCGGATGATCGAAGTCCTCGCGATTGAGTTGAACATGGACCCGGCCGAATTGCGGTCGATCAACTTTATCAAGAAGGAGCAGTTCCCCTATACGGCCGCACTAGGCTGGGAATACGACTCTGGCGATTACCAGACCGCGTGGGACAAGGCGTTGGAGGCGGTTGATTATAAAGGTCTACGTGCCGAGCAGGCCGAGCGTGTCGAAGCATTCAAGCGCGGCGAAACTCGGAAAGTCATGGGGATTGGTCTGTCGTTCTTTACCGAGATCGTCGGCGCTGGTCCTGTCAAGAACTGCGATATCCTAGGCATGGGCATGTTCGATAGCTGCGAAATCCGTATTCACCCAACCGGGTCTGCGGTTGCGCGGCTGGGCACCATTTCGCAAGGGCAGGGGCATGCGACGACGTTCGCACAAATCCTTGCGACCGAGATTGGCCTCTCTGCGGAAAGTATCACAATCGAAGAAGGCGATACCGACACAGCACCTTACGGTTTGGGCACTTACGGCTCCCGGTCCACGCCGGTTGCGGGTGCTGCCGCGGCGATGGCGGGACGCAAGATCCGCGCAAAGGCACAGATGATTGCGGCCTATCTGCTTGAGGTCCACGACAATGACGTGGAATTCGATGTTGACCGGTTTGTTGTCAAAGGCGCGCCTGAGCGGTTCAAGACCATGAAAGAGATCGCTTATGCCGCTTACAACCAAGCCATTCCGGGCCTAGAGCCGGGGCTGGAGGCGGTCAGCTATTACGATCCGCCGAACATGACCTACCCGTTTGGCGCCTACGTCTGTGTGATGGACATTGATGTTGATACCGGTGTGCCTGAAATTCGCCGCTTCTATGCGTTGGATGACTGCGGGACGCGGATCAACCCGATGGTGATCGAAGGCCAGATCCACGGCGGCCTGACCGAAGCCCTTGCCGTCGCTTTGGGGCAAGAGATTTCCTATGATGACATGGGTAACGTCAAGACAGGCACGTTGATGGACTTCTTCCTGCCAACTGCGTGGGAAGTGCCAAACTATGAAACGGACTTCACCGTCACACCCAGCCCACATCACCCCATTGGGGCGAAGGGCGTGGGCGAAAGCCCTCATGTAGGTGGCGTACCTTGCTTCTCGAACGCGGTGCAAGATGCGTTCCGCCCGTTTGGCAACCGTCACACCAATATGCCCCATGATCATTGGCGCATTTGGCAAACTGCCAACCAGTTGGGCATGCACGACTAAAGAACCGGATGCGGGCCGCAATAAGCGGCCCGTTCCACCGGGAGGATTCTTATGACTTGGAAAACGCTTCAATCAGCGATGGCTGATCAGGGCTATATTGCTTCTGGTGATCTGGCGATGGCGCTGCATTTGTCGCTCTCACTGGGGCGTCCCTTGTTGCTTGAAGGTGCCGCTGGCGTCGGTAAGACCGAGGTGGCACGCGTGCTGGCCGCTGTCGAAGAAACGCAATTGATCCGTTTGCAGTGTTATGAAGGTTTGGATGCGTCCCAAGCAATTTACGAATGGAATTATCAGCGACAATTGTTGGCGATCCGTGCAGCCTCTGAGGATGGTGAGACGGGCAAGAGCGTTGAGGCGCGCATCTTCTCGGATGAATTCTTGCTGGAACGGCCCTTGCTCAAGGCGATCCGTCAACACAAGGCACCTGTTCTGCTGATTGACGAGATTGACCGGGCAGATGAGGAGTTTGAAGCTTACTTGCTAGAAATCCTATCGGAATTTCAAATCACAATCCCCGAGATGGGTACAATTACTGCCACAACACGCCCCATCGTTATCCTGACCGCCAATGGCACCCGTGACCTGAGCGATGCGCTGCGCCGCCGTTGTCTGTATGCGCATGTCCCCTATCCTGATCACGAGACAGAACTCGCCATTCTGGTTACGCGTTACCCAGATATCACCGACAGGCTGTGCGCGCAGATCGTGGGCTTTGTACAGGCCTTGCGCAAACAAGAGCTTGAAAAGAAACCGGGCATCGCCGAGATGCTGGATTTTGCTGCGGCCCTCATGGGACTTGGTGTGGCTGATCTGACCGAGGACCCCGCAACTTTGCAGGCGACCCTGACCACCCTGCTGAAAACGCAATTGGACCGTGACGCGATCCCGACAGAAATCGCCCAACGTCTTGCAGGAAAAGCGGCATGAGCCTTGTAACCAAATTTGCCGCGCGGGATCCGGGGCCAGCAGCACGCATGGCTGGATTTGTGGCACATCTGCGCGACAATGGCATGCGTCTTGGTGTCGGCGAAACCGCCATTGCCTTGGACGCAATGACCCATATCGACGCTGCAAACCCACAAGACGCACGCCGTGCGCTGAAATCCGTCTTTACAGGATGCGCCGAAGAGGCGGCGCAGTTTGATGCCCTCTTCAACAGCTTCTGGATGAACGGCGGGCGGGTTAAAACCCGCGTGACACCAACAGCAACACCTAGTGAGAGCGAAAATGTTCACTCCTTGCGGGAGGTCGATGCTGAGGCAGACATCAGTGGCGGCGCAGGCGATATCAGCGCGCCAGACGGCGGGGAAGGCGAGGCAGAAAGCGATGGTGAAGGCAAGTTGGTTGCGACTGATGTGGCCAACCTTTTCAAGAAAGACCTGCGCGATCTGGTATGCCCCAAAGAAATTGAGGCTGCGGAAAAGATTGCCATTCGCCTTGGTGCTGCCCTGCGTGATCGCAGATCACGCCGCCGCAAAGCCGCGCGCAAAGGTGACCAGATCCATTTTCGCAAAGTCATGCGGCAAAGCCTTGCGACGGGAGGTGAGCCCTTTGCGCTCCCCAAACGTCAACGGCCGGATCGGACGCTGCGTTTAACAGCCATTTGCGATGTCTCTGGATCTATGACGGTCTATTCACGCATCTTTCTCGCATTCTTGGCTGGGCTGATGCGGGCTGATCCGCGTGCGGATGCCTATCTCTTTCACACACGCTTGGTGCGGATCACCGAAGCTTTGCGCGACAAAGACCCTTTGCGAGCGTTGGCCCGGTTGTCCTTGCTTGCTGAAGGCTTCGCTGGCGGATCAAAGATTGGTGAGAGCTTGGACACATTTGCCGGCACATACGGCCGCAGGTTTGTCGACAACCGCACCGTCGTGATGATCCTGTCCGACGGCTATGATACCGCATCACCGGATGGAATTTCAGATGCGCTCGTCCGTTTGAAAAAACGCGGATGCAAGATTATCTGGCTGAATCCTCTCAAAGGATGGGACGGCTACGAACCTACCGCGCGCGCCATGTCCGAGGCCTTGCCGCATCTTGATCTGTTCCGCGCCGCTAACACGCTGGAAGATCTGGCCGGACTTGAGGCGGAGTTTGCGCGGTTATGACACCCCAACAGATCATGGAGCACGGGCTGCAGGAAGGCGAAGACTACTTCGCCATCGCGACGATTGTGCGTACGGCCGGCACGACAGCAGCCAAGCCGGGGGCCAAGGCGCTATTGCGCGCAGATGGCACAATCCTCGACGGATGGCTCGGCGGTGGATGCGTAAAAGGTGCGATCAAAGAGGCAACTTTGCGCGCCTACGCCACCGGTCAGCCGCAATTTATTTCAGTCGCTCCAGAGGAAGGCTTGGCCGAAAAGGGCGTGAAGGCGGGCGACGATGTGGATGGTGTCCGATTTGCACGCAACGGCTGTCCGTCCAAAGGCACCATCGATATTTTCATAGAGCCACATCTGCCAGAGCCTGATCTGTTGGTCTTTGGGCAATCTCCCGTCGCCATAAAGCTGTTGGAGTTGGCACCATTATTTGGATGGGCTGCGGCGGAGGCGGCATCGGACTTGCCTTTGCCGGCCCGATTGCCCGGGCGCGGCCGGTATTTGGTGATTGCGACACAAGGACAGGGCGACTTGGCCGCACTTAAGGCAGGCTTGGCCGACACTGCAGAGTATGTCGCGTTCGTCGGTAGCGCGAAGAAGTTCGCGGTTTTGTCTGACAAGCTGGTGGGGGCAGGCGTTGACGCGGCGCAGATTGCGACTGTTCATGCCCCTGCCGGGCTGAATATCGGGGCAGTGACCCCAGCTGAAATTGCGCTCTCGATCCTGGCTGAACTCACACAAGTGAAGCGTCAAATCTTGGCGCAGGCTATCGAAAATGGATAGGGTAGGGGCGATCATATTGGCGGGGGGCCTGTCACGCCGGATGGAAGAGTGCAACAAGCTGCTGCTTTCCATTGGCGGTGTGCCAATGATCCGGCATGTTGTCGAAACCTACCTCGAGGCGATTGATGGCGAGGTCTGCGTCGTTACCGGATTTGAAGCGACGCGGATTGGTGCGGCTCTGGTCGGCCTGCCTGTTCGACTTGTGCACAACGAAGACTTCGAAATGGGCCAACCCTTCTCTGTACGTGCAGGTCTGTTTGAGGCCCCGGACGCTGAACATTTGCTGATCGGGCTGGGTGACCAACCACAGCTAACGACAGAAGATCTACTGACGTTGATCAGGGCGCATCTGGCAGGGAATACGGCAAAAATATCGATCCCTCTGCATGGAGAGTTGCGGGGCAATCCGATTATCGTACCCACAACTATGCGCAGCGGGTTGCTTGCGGATAAAACAAACCCCGGCTGCGCCAAATTCACTCGCGCCAACCCTGATTTGGTACAGCACATCCCCATGTCGCAACCGGGTTTTTTCAATGACATCGACACGCCTGCGGCCTTTACAGCGTTTCAAAAAATAGCACCCGAAGGAGCAACACCATGAGAAGATTACGGAATTACTTCAACGCCCTGCGTAAGAAATGGGCGATGACGCCCGAGCAAGCCGAGTTGTTTGCCACCATCAAATTTCCCTGCTGTTAAGAAAGTACGACCATGGAACTCAAAGACGAAATCATCATCAACGCCCCAATGGAGCGTGTTTATGCCGCGCTAAATGATCCCGAGATTTTGCGGCAATGCATTCCGGGATGCGAAGAGCTGGTCCAACATTCTGACACAGAGCTTGAGGCAAAGATCGTGCTCAAGGTCGGACCGGTTAAGGCACGTTTCAGCGGAGACGTTCAACTGGACAAAAGCGGCGCACCTGATGCGTTCTCTTTGACCGGTCAAGGCAACGGCGGTACGGCTGGTCACGCCAAAGGCGGGGCGGATGTCACGCTGGTGGCCGACGGAGACACAACGATCTTGACGTATGATGCCAAAGCCGAGATCGGTGGGAAGCTGGCTCAGCTGGGGAGCCGCCTGATCCAGAGTACAGCCAAAAAACTCGCTGCTAAATTCTTCAAGAATTTTGCTGAAGTTTTGGATGCAGAGCAAGTTGCCTAACCTGATTGCGTACCAAGACCACGCAGTCGACGTTCTGGCGCAAGTTTCGGCCTACGTCAGAACGGGGCAGCGCTTTGCGCTCATAACATCGGTAGAGATCAAAGGCGGCAGTGCGCGTGATCTTGGGTCATTGGCTGTTGTTTCCGATACAGGCGAGATGACAGGCTATATGTCCAATGGGTGCATCGATCAGGACATTCTCTTGCATGCGATGGGCTGTTTGGAAACGGGCGTGGCGCGGTTGTTGAAATATGGTGAAGGCTCACCTTTTCACGATCTCACCTTGCCCTGTGGTGGCGCTTTGTCGGTTTGGATTGATCCCTCACCGGACATAGGTGCGCTTGTGGATGCCTATGCCGCCCTACTGGAGCGAAAGTCAGCAATACTCACGTTCCGCCCCAAAATGAGTGCGCGGTGCGCTGAACAGTTTGAGATTATGATATCTTACCAACCCAAAATTGCGCTGACTCTCGCAGGACGGGGCGCTATTTTTCGCGCGACGGCAAAGATCGCCCATGCAATTGGTTTTGACGTGACCGGTTTTTCCCCGGACCTCGCCGATTTGGATGTAGTTGCAGCTTATTGCAAAGACGCCCCGAAGCATGTCTGGTCCAGTAGTAGTATCGAGGCTTTGAACTTGGACGCCACCAGTGGCCTTTTGACTTTGTTCCACGATCACGATTGGGAGCCGGCGTTCCTCGTTGCAGCGCTTGCCACACCTGCCGGGTTTATTGGTGCGCTTGGCAGCCAGCGAACACAGGTGGCGCGACTCGCGCATCTGTCTGAAATGGGCGTATCGGACAGCGATCTTCAGCGCGTGCGCGGGCCGATTGGCCTCGTTCCATCGCTGCGAAATGCAAATCTGATTGCAGTTTCAGCGCTGGCAGAAGTTGCACAGACCTTCGCCTCTAAGCAACAAATAGTCACTTATGTGAAACCGTTATAGATGGCTGCTTTTGATGTCCCGCTGAACATCTGTCTTGGTGTAGCTCTGTCTTGTTTATTTGTTGGGCCACGATTTTGTGCCGCGCATAAAAACTGTTCATACCATAGGAGCAAAGTAGCTCATATTGCGGTCGACTAACGGTCGTCCGTAGACGCCGCAGCGAAATTCCAGTTTGAGCCAGAGTGGACCGCATCGCAAAGCGCGGCGAGTGGCTATTCTGAGCCCAAAATTTCTGCATTTCCAGAGAAAAGCATGCGCAATAATCACATATTTAACGATGGATCGCCTTAAAGAAACTGCTTAACGGTCGGCTTCGACTGATGGGGTTGTAACGCCGAATTGTCCTGACGGCTTGTTGTCTGTTGGTCCACTGAACTCCGTGGCCTATAAACCACGGCTCAGCAATTCTCGAATGCTCCATAGCCATTTAAGCAAAATCCCGAATCTCAAACGCAAAGCAGATCCCCGAGGCTTTAGCTGAGGATATGGTTGTTCCGTCACTAATCGTGTGAAGGGAACTTCGCCCAATATCAACAATGGGGTGCTCAGAATGGCTGCATCCGATGGGGAACACCAAAAGCCAATCGCCAATTTACACGCTTGTAGTCCTGCCGATAGCTAAGAAAACCAGCCCAGCCTGGGACGTTGTTGTGATGTGGTAAATCTTAATCGTCTTGGGTAGTCATGGAGCGTCCAGACCAAGTGGGTTTATAGTGCTCTTGGCTGACACTCGTTTTTCGCTTACGCAGGGTGTGTGTTTTCACGGTGTTTAAGCTTAGGAAGGTTTGACCATGTTCAACCGACGCCATTTCATCATCACGACGGCGGCTCTATTT
This sequence comes from Yoonia sp., assembly GCF_036007805.1. Taxonomy (GTDB): domain Bacteria; phylum Pseudomonadota; class Alphaproteobacteria; order Rhodobacterales; family Rhodobacteraceae; genus Yoonia. Next base: position 10,836 of record NZ_DASYOK010000367.1, on the reverse strand, counting down.
TCACAGCCCGTTGCCGGTGTAGCGCTGGAACAGGAGCAGACGGCCCCGATTGAACCCATCGCGCCGCGTGCACCCGTTTCGCCCCGATCTAACTGGGCCAGCTGGGATGCGCGCGTGACACCACAAAACTACGATCCGTTCACATCGAATCCTTGGGGGTTACATCCCCGTTTTCTGCCAACACTGGTTGAGGCAAACGACGGCCTGATACCTGGCGATATTCATGTCGATGCGATTGCGCGTTATCTTTACCACATCCGAAATGACGGCATGGCGATGCGTTATGGTGTGGCGATTGCACGCGGCAATCTCTACGAGCCCGGAACTTACAATATCAGACGCAAGGTGCGGTGGCCGACATGGCGACCAACTGATGCGATGATCGAACGTGATCCTGCGTCTTTCGAGCGTTTCAAAGATGGTGTTGATGGTGGTCCGTCCAACCCCCTTGGGTCACGGGCGCTGTACCTCTATGAAGGCAATCGCGACACCTATCTGCGGATACATGGCACGCCGTCACCTCGGTCGATTGGCGGGCGGGCAAGCTCTGGCTGTGTGCGCATGGTCATGGCCCATATCATCGGGCTTTATGACCAAGTGGCGACTGGATCAACTGCTGTGCTTTATCCTACAGAAGATGGCATTACCGCGCGCAGTTAACGCGCGGTTCTCACGCTGGGGCGGCCTCTGCCCGTTCGACACAAATCGGTCGCCCTTGGGTCGTGCGAAGCGGCAGAAGTGTCGTCTCTACTGGGCCGGTATGGTTGTACCAAAAGCAATTGTCATCGGGCAAAAGCACAACCTCCTCGAGATTCTGAAACGGAGCTGCGATAGCCGTCACAGCTTCAGGTAGCTCTGTGATGAAACGCGGGTCCGTGCCCCTTGTTCCAACGGATTCAACATCACAGGCCCCGAGCAACAGCACAGCAGAGAGCAAATAGCCGACGCGCATATTCATGTGTGTTCTCCCAAATCTCAGAACTCAAAGCATTTCGAAGCGCGTTGCGCAACGCAAGGCTTCGTCTGGCACACACTTTTTAAGAAAGTGTCGCATGATGCGCCACCATAATTTTGAATTCCAACACCGCGGCCGCTGTGCAAATGCGCGAGACCGGCAAGCCGTTTCCAAGGCTTGCGTGTTCAGTCTGATCCTCTACTGTACCCGTAAAAACAGGCAGTCTGCAGGCGGGAACATGAAAACTACAAGACGTCATTTCGGCATCGGTATCGCAGCCTTTGGCCTAGCCGCGTGTAGTCGCGCCGCTCCGCAAAGCTTTGCTGACCCAGTTGTTGCGGGACTACCAGCGGACCTTCGGCCTGTGCCAAATGCAGATTATGACGCTTGGGTCAGTTCATTCCGTGGCCGCGCAGGCGGTTACGGGTTATCGACAGATATAATTGCATACGGATTTCGCAACACGGGGTATCTTCCAGGTGTTGTGACACGCGACCGCAACCAGACTGAATTTAAACGCAGCTTAGAAGACTACCTCGCCATTGCCGCCTCTGATGAACGGATCACAAAAGGCCGGGCCGCATTCGCGCGTCACAGACCCACCCTCGCGGCACTTGAAGACAGATATGGCGTGGACGCAGCGATCATCGCAGCGATCTGGGGATTGGAGAGCTTTTATGGGGAACGCCGCGGCGATGTGCCTGTCGTTTCGGCAACGTCCACGCTCGCCTATGATGGACGGCGTGGCGCTTTTTTCGAACAGCAACTTGTTGCTGCTCTCAAGATCTTGCAAGCCGGCGATATCACAGCGGAACGCATGACAGGCAGCTGGGCCGGTGCAATGGGTCACACGCAGTTCATTCCCACGTCGTATCAATCTTTTGCGGTCGACTTCACGGGCGATGGTCGCCGCGACATCTGGTCTGAGGATCCAAGCGATGCGCTGGCGTCTACAGCCGCATACCTTGCGCGCAACGGATGGACCGCAGGGGTCCGATGGGGTGATGAGGTCGATGCGGATACGTCTTCAGGCACTGTCATCCAACCTCAACCTGGCGGGCCGCGCTTTGCCGTTACAGGCAATTTCCGCGTCATCAAGCGATATAATAATTCGGATGCATATGCGATCGGTGTGGGACACTTGGCAGACCGTATCAGCGGGGCTGGCCCATTGCGCACACAATTCCCGCCCGATGAAAACGGGATGACCAAGGAAGATCGAATAGCACTGCAGGAACGCCTGACCGCTGCAGGTTTTGACACAAACGGGGCTGACGGCGTTATAGGTCCGAACAGTCGCAAAGCCATCAGCGCTTACCAATCAAGCCGCGGTCTCCCCGCAACAGGCGAGCCTTCGCTAACGTTATTGCGCGGTCTCGGCTAACAAAGCAGAAGACACTTGGTTTGATGAGGTGCCGAACTCTTCTTGAACGGCGGCAGCTTGAAAACGGCACCGCGGCAAAAGCAAATTGGGTCAGGGTCTGCAACGGGCCATAGGCTCCTCTCACGTAGCATCCACCCGTAGGCGTCATAGTTCCGGCCCTAAGCTTCAAGACTGTCAGGAGCCGCCTTTGCCAAGCCAGCGGCGGAAAGCGGCAGCGATCGGTGCAATGTCCATGGCAATTACGGCGATCCCCAAAGGGATCATCCAGAAGCCGAGAATTGGCAAGAAACCAAAAATACCCCCGACAATCAGAATAAGGCCGATCGGGGCTCTGACACCAGGTGGCACGTTACGACCGATGCGTAGTTTCCATCGAGCCAAGACCGAGCGCAGCCGTTGTATATTCTTTTCTTCTGGTGGCAAACTTACGGCAGACCGCTTTGTCTAGGGCACTGTGTGATAAGCCTATTACGTTGATGTTCATACCCCGTATCAGGATCTTTTGATACCTATTCGCAATATTGGGCAGGAAGGCACAAAATCCGTGGTCATAGCTGCACTACAAGTTTCTGCAACTAACGTGACCTTTGGCCCAGCCTACGAGGATCCCTCCTGCGGTATTTTTCAACTGCAAAGACGCTAAGTTGTTGCGCTGCGTCGAGCCCAAAGTTTAGTACCGTTTGAAATTACTGGAAACGAGATGCAGCCCTTTTCAGGGCACTTTCCAAGCTATCCCACGCGTTTTCGACACCTGCTTTGAGATCTTCCCATGCTGTCTCACCAGCATTCTGAAGTTCGTTCAGCTTTTGCGTGGCCTCCAGTTGCTCTTTTCTGAGATTATCGACCTGTTCAAGGTACTCAATCTTGGCATCGGCTTGTGCGCTATCGGCTTTGGCCTTGAGCTTGTCGATCTCTGCGTTCCACGCGTCCATCTGTGCTTTCAGTTTCTGCACATATGCATCCTTCATACTCATGATAATCGCTCCATGCTCTTTCTGTTACGTTCACGTGCAAAAGGGCGTTGCTCAGTATAGGTCAAACAAGTTTTTCGATCCTGGCACGTCTTTTCTAACTCCCTCACCGTGCCAACGAGGTGCATCCTGGCATTGATATTTATCAACCGTCGAGGATGACTGGTCGGGTTATTGGCCCGTCTTTGACCACGCAGAACGCAGTAAATGTCCAGTTCTAGCCCTGAATGATCACGAGGGCTTCGGGAACGAAGCAGGTATCCATCAAACGATGCAAACGATGACGACCTGCGCGGAACCCATTTCTCGGCAAAGAGGCCGCAATCTGACGGCTACCGAAGAACGATTATCGTGCTAGCGCCTAGCCCCTGCTGTTTCAGCATCATCAGTCTCTTTTCGTCAATGCTAACAGGTCTCGTCAGTGGTTTTGTCAGTTCTGTCATTCTGTCATGGCATTACTGCCCCAAAATTTCTCTCTGTATAGAACTGTCGAGGCCGATCATGCCGATCTGCTCTTAAATTTATTTTGCGAGGTGTCCCGTCCAAGTGGATAGAGGTTCAATAAAGGCAACTTGCAAGGTGGTCATGAGTATTTGCTTCCACCGACTCTCAAGTTTTATTCGAACGGTGGCGTCTTGATGATCACATATCGGCCCAGCGCATTCCTTGGCATTCCAAAATTTTATTGGGGGAACTTATGGTGGGACAACATGGCCCAAAACCTTTATTATATATTAAAATCAATATATTATAGGAATTGGGTGGCGGAGAGACAGGGATTCGAACCCTGGGTAGGCTTGCACCCACAACGGTTTTCGAGACCGCCCCGTTCGACCACTCCGGCACCTCTCCGCGGGGGTCAGGGCGGGGTGTTACTGTGGCGCGCGCGCCCGTGCAAGACCCAAAGCACGGATAACTGACATTTCCGTGGGGGGCCTTGGCAAAGAGCGGTCAGGGTGCATAACTTTCCCTTCAGGTTTTGTATTGATAGGATATGTGCATGTTCCGCTTCGCAGCCCCCTTCGCTTTCGCCGCGACCCTCACTGTCGCACCGCTTTGGGCGCAGGAAAATGATGCCGATACAGTCGATCAGCTGTTTGATGCGCTTGGCATGCCTCAGATGATCGAAATCATGCGTGAAGAGGGGCTGGCCTATGGCGAGACGCTGGCCAGCGATATGCTCCCTGGTGGGCGGTCTGCGGAATGGTCAATGGCGGTTTCGGCGATCTATGATGTCGACATGATGACAGAAGAGGTGCGCGGTGTTCTGGGTGAGGCGCTTGAGGGCGATGATGTCGACGCGATGCTGGCGTTTTTCACCTCTGAGCAAGGGGCGCGTATTGTCGGGCTAGAGATCAGTGCCCGCCGCGCTTTGCTTGACGACGCGGTCGAAGAGGCCAGCAAAGAGAACGCGGCAATTGCAATGATGGATGAAACGCCCCGTTTTCAAATGGTGCAGGATTTTATCGATGCCAACGATCTGATCGAGGCCAATGTGATCGGGGCGCTCAATTCCTCCTACGCCTTTTACTCGGGGCTGATTGATGGCGGCGCTTTGCCATCTGGCGTCACGCTTGAAACTGCCCTGCAGGATGTCTGGGCGCAGGAACCAACCGTGCGGGCCGAGACGATTGAGTGGCTCTATTCTTTTCTTTTGATGGCCTATCAGCCGCTCTCGGACGATGAGCTGCAAGCCTATCTTGCCTTTTCACGCAGTGACGCGGGGCAGGACATGACCAATGCGCTCTTTGAGGCGTTTAACGGGATGTTCGACGATATTTCGCGCGCGCTCGGTCTGGCCTCGTCACGCTTTATGCTCTCGCAAGAACTCTAACCTGCGCCTCTTGGCATCGCCGGACGGAAGGTTATGCTGGTCATGCAATATAGAACATAGGAGCCCGTCTTGCCTGCTTTCAAACCCGCCTTCTTTGCTCTTTTCCTGCTGGCCGCCTGCGATCAGACCGCAGCCATTGCCCCGCAGCCGGATTTGCCAGCGGATGATCCGCGTCAGGCTGAACTGCTCGCGGCGGAATGCACGATCTATTTTGCGGCGGTGGTAAAGCTGGAAGCGGATGGGCGCACGGTCAATGGCAACCCCACACGGGGCTGTCCTGCGGAAGCGGGGGGCATTCCGGCCGATATCAATCCGATGGTCAGCGTGCCATCAGTGACACCGGGTTATCCGCAGACGCTCTATGATCGCATGGTCGCGCGCGGCATTCCTGCAGATCTGGCGGGTGATATCGCGAAATCCAAGGCGTTCTGGGATCTGGTCGCCAAACGGGACAGCCTGTTGGCTGGTTTCTAGCCGCCATAGACCATGAGTGCCGTCACCAATGCGCCCGGATTGGACTGATAAAGCCCCAGATTGGAACGTAGCTGAATGATGCGGGCAGGGCGGTCGCGTGGCGGAATACCGGCGGTCTCCATAGCTTCCGTAAGAGTAGGACCACCACCGATGGCGATATCAGAGATGATCGCGTCAAAGTTGGATTTTACGATGACTTCGACAGTCCCACGGCGTTGCGTATAGGCAGCATTGTCAAAAAGGGTGCTGGCCCCGGTCACAGGTAACATTAACGGATTGCCAAGATGCCCGCCGTCTTGCGTGCAGGCCGATATCAGGACGGTCACGAGAACGTGCCAGCGCATGGGGGTTAATCCTTCTTTTTATGTTGACTTATGGGGGCATTGGTCAGATATAGCGCCCACTCTGCAAGGGATTTGCAGGGTGATATGCGAAAACTCGCCCACGGGCGCGCTGTCCACAGGTACCAAACGCCGGATCGACCCGGGGCCTCAGCGACGCGAAAGATAAAGGAAATACATATGTTTGCGGTTCTCAAAACCGGCGGCAAGCAGTACAAAGTGGCCTCTGGCGACGTGCTTCGTGTCGAAAAGCTTGCAGCGAAAGCAGGCGACAAAGTTCAATTCAACGAGATTCTTATGGTCGGCTCCACAGTGGGTACACCCACTGTTGAGGGTGCAGGCGTACAAGCCGAAGTCATCGACCAGATCAAAGGCGAAAAGACGATCAACTTCGTCAAGCGTCGTCGTAAGCACGGCAGCCAGCGCACCAAAGGCCACCGTCAGCAACTGACACTGGTCCGCATCGCCGAGATCCTTGAAAAAGGTGCCGACAAGTCTGGCGTCATGGCGGCTGTTTCCGGCGCGGGTATCGCGCATGTGACGGGCGCAAATGGCGCGCCAACATCCAAGAAGGCCGCAGCTGCGGCCGAGCGCGCATCAACACCCAAGGCTGACAAGCCAAAGGCAGCGCCGAAAGCAAAAGCTGAGCCAAAAGCGGCTGCTGGCGCGGATGACCTGAAAAAGCTGTCTGGCGTTGGTCCGGCACTTGAGAAAAAGCTGCATGAAGCTGGCGTGACCACATTCGCCCAGATCGCAGCATGGACGGAAGCTGATGTGGCTGCTATGGACGAGAAACTGTCGTTCAAGGGCCGTATCGAACGTGAAGGCTGGATCGCGCAAGCGGTTGAGCTGGCAAAAGGCTAAGGAGAGACCAAATGGCACATAAAAAAGCAGGCGGTTCATCCCGTAACGGACGCGACTCAGCTGGTCGTCGTCTTGGTGTAAAGAAATACGGCGGCGAAGCTGTTGTTCCCGGCAACATCATCATGCGTCAGCGTGGCACAAAGATGTGGCCAGGCATGGGCGTTGGCATGGGCAAGGATCACACGATCTTTGCAACCGTTGATGGCGCGGTGAAGTTCCACAAAGGCCTTAAGGGCCGCACCTTTATTTCGGTTCTCCCAGTGGCGGAGGCCGCTGAGTAAGCCGAAATTTCCAAAAGATACAATTGGAGGGATCGGTGAAAACCGGTCCCTTTTTTTGTTCATATTTCTGCCATCAAATAAATTTAGACGGTGGCGCAGATGCAGTTGTTTTCGGGGAGGGAAACAATGAGACATGAAGAGATTACCGTTCAGGAAACCATAGAAGCCGCACGGTTCGTGCTGCGCCCGTGCCGCAAGTCCGACGCAGGTCTGATCGCGATGTATGCGAGCGATGACCGTGTCGCGCGCGGTACCCGCGCCATGCCCCATCCGCTGCCCCCCGGATCGGTTGAGGCGATGATCGAACGCGCAAGCCAGCCTGATCGCGACGAAGATGTCTGGGTCATTGATGGCTCTGCCTATGGCCATGCAGAGGCGCTGGGGCTGATCAGCCTTGCGCGTATGGACCGCGCCCAATCCGAGATTTTCTACTGGATTGCACCGGCTTTCTGGAACACCGGCTTTGCCACCGAGGCCGTGCGCACCTTGATTGCGGCCAACCCGCATCAGTCCGACCGGATTTTCGCCGAAGTGTTTCAGGACAACCCGGGTTCGGCCCGCGTGCTGACCAACTGCGGCTTTGACTATCTGGGGGACGCCGAAGCGTTTTCCGTGTCGCGCAAGGCCACTGTGCCCACTTGGACTTATACGCTCAAACTGGGGTCGTGATCGTCCGACGCTTTGCAAACCGGATGTCTGGGTGCGGCATCCTCCCATCGCCTGACACTAGCTAGGCCTCCTATGACCCCTGATCTGACCTATCGCGCATTGAACGCGGGTGACTTCGCAGCACTCCATGCCATGGCGTCCGACTGGTCGATCGTCCGCCAGTTGGGCCGCTGGCCGTGGCCCGCACAAGAGGCCTTCACCCGCAACAGGTGCAAACCCTATGCGGGCGACGGCTTTGTCTGGGCCGTCTGTCTTGGAGGGCGCCTGATCGGTACGATGGCTGTCACCGGCGGTGAGCTTGGCTATATGTTCGCACCTGATGTGCAGGGGCGCGGGATCGCAACCAAGGCTGCACGCGACGCGATCGCACATGCATTTGAAGACTACAATTTCGCAGCGCTGAAAGCCACGGTTTGGGTGGACAACGCGGGCTCTGCGGCTGTCTTGCGCAAATGCGGCTTCACCCATTGGCACACCTACTACGATCAAAGCCCGTCGCGCCTGCCGACCCTGACGCACAGCTTCCGTTTGTCCCGCGACACATGGGACCGCTTGAGAACTGCCGCGCAGTAGTTTATCGCGCTCCTGAACAGCCTCGGAAGGCCAAACACATGAAGTTTCTCGATCTTGCAAAGGTCTATATCCGCTCCGGTGCCGGTGGCGCGGGCTGTATCTCGTTCCGGCGCGAGAAATTCATGGAATATGGCGGCCCTGACGGCGGCGATGGCGGCCGTGGCGGTGATGTGGTGGTTGAGGCGGTTGAGGGCCTGAACACGCTGATCGATTTCCGCTACCAGCAGCACTTTTTTGCGACCAACGGCCAGCACGGTATGGGCAGCCAGCGGACCGGCAAAGACGGTGAAACCAAGGTGTTGCGGGTGCCGGTTGGCACCGAGATCATTGACGAAGACGAGGAAACGGTGATCGCCGACCTTACCGAGGTGGGCCAGAAGATCGTGATTGCCAAAGGCGGCAATGGCGGCTGGGGCAACCTGCGTTTCAAAACCGCAACGAACCAGGCGCCCCGTCGCGCCAACCCCGGCCAAGAGGCGATTGAGCGCACGATCTGGCTACGCCTGAAACTGATCGCGGATGTAGGGCTCTTGGGGATGCCCAATGCCGGCAAATCGACTTTCCTTGCCGCTACATCTAACGCGCGGCCTAAAGTTGCCGACTATCCCTTCACAACGCTGATCCCCAATCTGGGCGTTGTCGGGATTGATGAGGTCGAATTTGTCGTGGCCGATATTCCTGGCCTCATTGAAGGCGCAAGCGAGGGGCGGGGGCTGGGTGATATGTTCCTTGGCCACGTTGAACGCTGTGCAGTGCTGCTACACCTGATTGACGGCACCTCGGGCGATCCGGCAGGCGACCTGACGACGATCATCAAAGAGCTTGATGCCTATGGCGGTGCGCTTGCCGACAAGCCGCGCATCACGGTGCTGAATAAAATCGACGCGCTTGACGAAGAAGAGCGTATCTTCCTGCGCGATGAGATCGCGGCTGTCGCCAAGGGCCCTGTCATGATGATGTCCGGTGTCACCGGTGAAGGTATCCCCGAAGTGCTGCGTGCCTTGCGGGCCGAGATTGACGACAACCGCCTGCGCCACCGCAAAGCAGAAGAGCAGGACGAAGGCGAGGATGCGCCATGGCAACCCTGACCGCGTCCAAGCGCCTTGTGGTCAAGATCGGCTCGGCGTTGCTGGTTGATGCGGCCACGGGCGCGCTCCGTCAGCACTGGCTGACCTCGCTGGCTGAGGATGTTGCACGCATACGTGCGCGCGGCACCGATGTTATCATTGTGTCGTCGGGGTCTATCGCCTTGGGGCGGGGTATTTTGGGGCTGCCGCTGACCTCGCTTGCGCTGGAACAATCGCAGGCGGCCGCCGCTGTCGGGCAGATCCGACTGGCGCGCGCCTATGAAGAAGCCTTAACGCCGCATGGCATTATCACCGGACAAGTGCTTGTCACGCTTGAAGATTCACAGGATCGCCGGCGATATCTCAACAGTCGTGCAACGATGGAAACGATGCTTGGTCTGGGTGTCACCCCGATCGTGAATGAGAACGACACAATCGCGACGGACGAAATCCGCTATGGCGATAATGACCGTTTGGCGGCACAGGTTGCGGTGACAGTCGGGGCCGATCAACTGGTGCTTTTGTCGGATGTGGACGGGCTTTATACCGCCAACCCGAGGATTGATAGTACTGCAGAACACATTGATCTTGTTGACAAATTGACGCCAGAGATTGAAGCAATGGCCGGTGATGTGGGGTCGGGACTGTCCAAAGGTGGGATGATCACCAAACTGATTGCCGCACGCATCGCGACCGAGGCGGGCTGTGCCATGGCCATCGCCTTGGGCACTGCGATGAACCCGCTTGCCAAGCTGGAACACGGGGCACGGGCCACGTGGTTTGCCGCACAAACCGATCCGCAGGCGGCACGCAAACGCTGGATTTCGGCAATGAAACCGCGTGGCACTGTCATGGTGGACGCGGGCGCACAGGACGCGCTGCACCACGGCAAGAGCCTGTTGCCTGCCGGTGTCACGCAGATCAGCGGCAGTTTCGGGCGCGGCGAGGTGGTGACAATCGTCGATACTGCCGGTGTAACACTGGGCCAGGGCCTGATCCGGTATACCAGTGCCGAGGCGCGCCAGATCATGGGGCGCCGTTCGGCCGAGATTGTGGAAATTCTCGGCTATGAAGGCCGCGCGGCACTGGTGCACCGTGACGACATGGTGCTGTAAGGGGAAAAGAGCATGGGTGATCAAGACATTAGCACGATGATGGCCAGGATCGGTGCGGACGCACGCGCCGCGTCGACCGTGCTGGCCACCGCCGGATCAGAGCGCAAATACGCGGCCCTAATCAGCGCGGCCGACGCGATCTGGGAAAACCGCATGGCGATCATGGATGCCAATGCCGAAGATCAGGTCTACGGCGAAGAAAAGGGCCTGAGCCCCGCCATGATGGACCGTTTGATGCTGGACGAACCCCGCATCCGCGCCATGGCTGAGGGCCTGCGCAATGTGGCCGCCCAATCCGATCCGGTGGG
>NZ_DASYOK010000366.1:0-18196 GCF_036007805.1 Yoonia sp. | reverse complement strand
GGGGGCCAAATGCGCGGTCAGCTGGCCCATCAAAGCCTGCTCTTGCCGCGCGACACCCACCCCAGCAGCCGAGCTATCACCCAGGATCAAGAGCCGCAGCGCAGGCCCCTGACCAATCGTGCCTGTGCGATCCCCCGCTGGTTCTGGCAAAGCAATAGCGCGTTTGCGCACAAAAACTGCCTGCCCCAGCAGGACAGGCAGCAGCAAAATGCGCAGTGCAATATGAAGTGTATCGCGCGTGTCAGGCACCCACGCCAATCGGACAGGTCACGCCCGTACCACCAATCCCGCAATATCCACCGGGGTTTTTAGCCAGATATTGCTGGTGATACTCTTCCGCAAAATAGAATGGCGGCGCATCAACAATCTCGGTCGTGATCGCGCCATAACCGGCCTGCGACAAACGCGGGGCGAAGGCCTCTTTTGCAGCTTCCGCAGCAGCTTTTTGTGCTGCTGAATAGGCATAGATGCCGGAACGGTACTGCGTGCCCGCATCATTGCCTTGCCGCATTCCCTGAGTCGGATCATGGCCTTCCCAGAAGACCTGCAGCAATTGATCATAGGAAATGACCGCAGGATCATAGATTACGCGCACGACCTCATTATGGCCGGTCTTGCCGGAACAGACCTCTTCATAGGTCGGGTTGGGGGTATAGCCGCCCGCATAGCCCACCATGGTTGATTGCACGCCGTCCAGTTTCCAGAACATCCGCTCCACACCCCAGAAACACCCCATGCCAAACATGGCTTCTTCCATGCCCGCAGGCACCTCGCCTGTCAGCGGGGTTTCGAACACGTAATGGGTCTTGGCTGTGGGGATCGCATGTGCACGGCCCGGCAGGGCTGCATCCTTGGCCACCATTTCAGACTTTGTGCGGGACATGAAAAACATATGAACGCCTCCTATCGGGTTTGACGCTAATATAATGCAGTCAGACGGATTTGCTACTCTGCCGCCGCCAACAACCGCCCCTGAAACACGGTCTCGTGACCTGGGGCGGGATGGCGCGGGATCAAAAGCGAGAGCAACAACGAAATAATCGCCATGCCCGCCGCCATCAAGAACACAAACCCCGGCGATTGCAGCCAGACATAGCCCAGCAGCGCCGGCAAAAACACTGCCGCGATGTGGTTGATGGTAAAGGCCACGGCAGCAGTGGGTGCAATGTCCTGCGGATCAGCGATCTTTTGAAAGTAGGTTTTGATTGCCAGAGCAAGACTAAAAAACAGGTGGTTCACGATATAAAGTCCCGTCGCCAGCAAGACGCCCCAGCCGAAATAATAGATGCCGCCATAGGCGAAAAACACCAAAGACAGCCCCACATATTCGACAACAAGCGCGCGTCTTTCACCAAAGACCTGCACGATCTTGCCCAGCAAAGGTGCTGCGAACATATTGATCAACAGGGTGAACATGAACAGCTTGGTAATGTCATCGACTGCAAAGCCAAACTGTTCGACCATCATGAAACCCGCGAAGACGACAAAGATCTGCCGCCGCGCGCCCGACATGAATTGGAGCGCGTAATAAAGCCAATAGCGTCTGCGCAAGACCATCTTCTTGATCTGCGGGTGCGGTGCCTCGAACTGCGGATAAGCGAGCAGACACATCGTCGCGACTACGGCCGTAAACCCGCCAGAGAGCCAATAGACAATGCTGTATGTCAGGCCAAACCGTTCCCAGCTGAGCACAATCAGCAGATACACAAGCAGAGTCGCCCCCGATCCCGCCGACAATAGCCAGCCCAGCGTTTGCGGTGCCCGTTTCTTGTCAATCCATTGCAATTGCAACGACTGGTTCACCGTCTCGTAATAGTGGAACCCGATAGACGACAGCATTGTCACCGTCAAAATTCCTGCCATCTGGGGGAATTGCGCCGTCACGGCCGTGGCCGCCCCCAGCATGATCAGCGCGACCAGCCCTAAAACCTGTTCGCGAATGAACATGATCAGGGCAATCACACCGATTGCAAAGAAGCCCGGAATCTCGCGCACCGTATGCAGCCAGCCGATATCTGCGCCGTCAAAATTTGCGACCTCAATAACAAAGTTATTCAAGAGCGCCGACCACGTCGCAAAGGCGACAGGCATCGCCATTGCCATTACAAACAACAGCGATGTCGGCCTGCGCCACAGCGGTAGGGTTCGGGCATCTTCGAGGCGGACAATTTTCATGACGATACGCTTACGCCTCCTGATTGCCAAAAGCGAGAGTTCGGTTGCAGATGCCGGCGCGCCACGACAGACGCGGTTCCCGCGGTCGGAGCGATAAAGCCGCTCATCGTCTAAAACATTCATTTTTTGATATATGTCAATCACCGGATTCTCTCCGGTCGTTAGCTATTCAAGAATTCCATTTTTGGAATGCGTAGGAATTGCTTCAACAGTAGAGGACGTGGAAATGACACGACATAAAAACAGGTTTGCCACTGCAGGGTCGTTGGCCGCACTTTCGTTAGCGTGCACGGGCGCGTGGGCCGATACGCTATCGGACAATCCATTGATCGGCACTTCAGGTGACGGGCTTATCTTTGTCGACCCTGAAGAGGGTGTTGTTGAGCCAGGTGTCCAAGCAGTGACATTTACCTCAACACGTGATCCCGATCAGGAAGGGCTATTTTTCGTCCCTCCCTTTGAGGATATTATCACGGACTACACGCTGCTGGCTGACGATCCCGATGACGGGCTGAGTGTCGACTCGCGCAGTGATGCAACGAACTGTCTGATGGCGAGCAATCCGGGAATCTATTGTGATTCCGCACCCGGATCGGGCAAACGGATCAAGACATGGCTGACCGGCCCCGATCCGTTTGACATGACCTTCCAGACAAGTAGTGACCCATACCTGATCACTGACCCTGCAAATGAAGCACTCCCCATCGTAACGGATGGCGTGGTGGATACATCCTCCGTCGATTACTTTACCTTCGGCAAGACCTCGAACTTCACAGGTGCGCGGATCACCAGCTTCTCGCTTGAGTTGCTGGATGCGAACGGCAATCCTATGGGCGATCTGGATGCGGCAAATGCTGTCTTGTTTTTGAGAGACGGTCTTGATCCAAAGCTTGCAGGCGGTGCTGGCTTGCCGGACGGGCTTTTCGGTGCAGGCGGTAACGAAGGCGACATCGGGTTCTTTTCGGATGCAAAAGCACAACCTACCCTGACGCCTGAAAGTGATGTGATGACTTTCGGAGCATTCACCAACACAGTTTACGTGGCCAACTTTGGTACCGCTTTCCTTGATGACACCATGGTACCTGACGGTCTGTTTTGGGATGATAACGCCGATCCCGATGACGAATCTGCTCTTATCGCTTGGAACAACATCGGAGGCGACGGCTGGACCTATGGAACACTCGCGCTGACAGAGATTCCAGATGACTTACCGGGCAGCGAAGACCCACCTGTTTTGCTTCCCGAGCGGCTGGAAGAATTGGCTGCAACCCTTGGTGTTTCGGTCGAAGACCTGAATTACGTGGCAGGCGGCGCAGTCCCTGAAGCAATCGTCGCCGCAGCACAAGCGAGTGGGTTATTCGCCGTCGGCGCGATCGAAGACCTGCGCAATGCCAACCTGAACTTCACCCTTCGGATTGGTGAGATCGATGACGGTGAATTCACGCTGCGGATCAATCCAGCGTTTGCAGAAATCGTTGAAGCTGCAGCGGCCAGAGACTCCGCGTACCAGTTCAAACTGGCGGGCTATCTCGATGCGGCGGCAAATGTGCCTTATTGGGATACCGGCAATGCAGGGGAGTATGGGGACGCCATCGTGGCAATCCTCGCGCTGGACGAAGCTGAACAGGCTGCCGCATTGACCAGTACGGGCTTCACCATTGCACCTGCCTACACAGCGATGAGCTTTGAAGCAGCGCGCGGCCATGTTGATGCAATCACCGGTCTGGCCCCGATGGCTGGCGGCGATAGCATCGGTGTCACGCAAAGCGGCGGTGCACAGTCCTGGCTCATGGGCGGAAACCTCTATGGCCTCGCGTCATTGGGTGGATCGGCTGCGACCTATGATGCGACGTCAGGGTCAATCGGCTATGATGTCGATGCAACATCTTTCACTGTCGGCGTTGAAAGCCGCGTAAGTGCGAATGCTTCGATCGGCATCGCGGTGGGCGGAACCTCGGCGACAGCCGAAGCCGCTGACGATTTGGGTGAAGTCGAAACGACTGGCGTGTCATTCATCGGGTTTGCGCGCGCAAACATGGAGACCGGCGCAAGCTTCAAGGCGCTTTTCGGGTATCAGGATGCGACCTATGACAGCACCCGCAATGTGCTGGATCAAACCGCCACCGGTAGCACAGAAGGATCGCAAACCTTTGGCGCGCTGGAGGCAAGCTATCTGCGTGACCTGGGCGGGTTCTCGGTCGGTCCGATGGCATCCATCTCGTTCTACGATGTCACCGTTGATGGTTTCACAGAGACCGGTGCAGGTGCGTTCAACCTGACACTCGAAGAGCAGTCTGGCAGCACATTCATGGGTTCTGTCGGCCTGAAGGGTGAGTATAACATGCCAAGCGCTGCGGGGCAGAACAAGCTGACCGGTAGTATCGCCTACAACACATTGTCCAGTGATGATCTGCTGATCGAAAGCGGCTTTGAAGGGTTGCCCACTGCATCCTTCCCGATCGAAGGACGTGACGACGACTTTGTCGCGGTCAACTTCGGGTTCCAGAGCCTGATTTCATCCAGTACCGCACGCGATATCCGGATCGAAGCGGGCTATGGCGGCGCATTCGGCGACACCTACGAAAGGCACGGCTTTCAGTTTGGAATGAACATACAGTTCTAAACAGCCAAGGAATGCGACACTAACAGGGGCGGCCCACACGGTGTGGGCCGCCTCTGGCGTTTGAGGCTATCGCAACATCCTAAATGCGACGCGCTTTGCGCCGGAGATCCAGCCCACGGTGAAATGAGTCATTGCTACGCCCCCTCAATCGGGCGACGGTGTCTGAGTAACAGGCAGTGACGCGGTGCTTTCAAAAGGATTTTTGTTCATGGACGACCAGAGATTTCAACCAGACCAAGTGCTTGATCTGTGGTTTCCAGACAACGGGTTCTGGGAAAGCGAAGAGCGGTTCTCGGCGTGGATTGAGGAGCGCATGTATGGTGGGATGGATGAAACCATCATTCAAAACCACGCCGATCTGACGCGTGCCGCGGCGAGATCCGAACTGGATCATTGGGCCGAAACCGCCGAAGGGCGCATCGCACTACTGATCGCTTTGGACCAATTCCCCCGCTCGCTCTGGCGCGACACGCCGGGGGCCTATGCACAAGATATCAAAGCCAACCGGCTGGTGCTGCAAGGGATCGCCAACGGGCATTTCGCAGCCGTGAAGCCATGGCAGAAGCTCTTTTATCTGATCGCACTGGGTCATTGTGAAGGCCCCGATCATCTGGACCGCATCGCGTTGATCGAGGAGCTCTCCGAGACGCTTATCTCAGAGATGCCTGCGGTTCTGGCCAATATGGGTGACTCCCTGCGCGCGCAAAACACACGGGTACGCGGGGTCATTGAACGCTTTGGCCGTCACCCGCACCGCAACGTGCATTACGGGCGTGTTTCAAGCGCGGATGAGGAAAGCTACATCGCGACAGGCGATTTCCCGCATCTTCCACGGACCGAACCGACCGACGGGAGTTAACAATCGACGGTCGTTTCGGTTAGTCCACACCCCGGTATGAATTTCTCTTAACGGTTAGCCCGTTATGCTTTAGTCTCCGCACACATCATTAGGATCAGTGACCAACAGTGCCAGATTTCAACATCGTCAGTGAGACGGCTACCTTCGTTGACGAAACGCCCAACGGCGGCCTGATCATCGACTTTGCCACGCTCGACAACAGTTTCAGCGTTCAAATTAACGGTGTTGATCTCTTTATCGGCGGCCCCGCCGGCGCGCCAAACGAGGTCGAATTTCAAGCAAACGCTACCGCAGGGCAAACAATCCGCTTCACCGACGGTCGCACTTACGGATCGAATGTCGGCAGTGATCGCATCCCTGAAATCTGGCAGTTGGGCACTGTTGGCGGCGATCCATTGGTCCGGTTAGTGATCAACCCCGACGGCACTGTCGAACTTTTTGGTGCGCGGTCCACCGGCGGACCGCTTGAGCCGCTCGAACTTTTTAACGGATTAACCGTCAACACCGCTGCGATTGATGCCGCTTGGAACGACACCGGTACGAATACGATCGTTGTTGACCAACAAGTGACAGGCCCCACAAATGCCAGTGGCGAATTTGTTGACGTACCATGCTTTGCGGCGGGGACATTGATTGAAACCGCGGATGGCCAAGTCCCTGTCGAGGACCTGAAGGTCGGCGAACTCGTTCTGACGTATGATCATGGCTATCAACCTATTCGCTGGATTGGGTCATGCAGTGTCAGCCCCGCACAGCTTGAAGCGAAGGAGAGGTTGAAACCGATCCTGATCCGCGCCGATGCATTGGGTGCGGGCTACCCCCAACAAGACCTTATCGTATCGCCACAGCACCGCGTTCTTGTTTCGTCCGTGATCGCGTTGCGGATGTTCGCGTACACAGATGTTTTGATCCCCGCCAACAAGCTCGTTGCGCTGGATGGTATCGACGTTATCGACGACACAACAGATGGCGTGACGTATTTTCACTTCCTGTTTGATGCGCATGAAATCGTCTGGTCAAACGGCGCACCAACAGAAAGCCTTTTTACCGGTCCCGAAGCGCTCAAGGCTGTTTCACCCGAGGCGCGACAGGAAATCAAAGACCTGTTTCCAGAGTGCTGCGATCCAGAGTTCGCGGCACATGCTGCGCGCTATATTCCGGAACAAGGAAAACTGATGCGCAAGCTGGCCATGCGGCATCAGGCCAATCAAAAGCCGCTCTTTGGCGGATCATCAGAACCAAACGCCTCTGCTTAAAAGACTGCGGACGCACGCTTGAACACCCTCATTGCACAGGCGCGTGCGACAGACGACCGCAGGCATGACCGGCGGAACCTTGATCCACATCAAAGAGATTCCCCGCCCACCCCTTAGAACTGATCCTGCGAACAGAAACTAAACCTGCAGGTCACCTATGTCCTCTTCCGAGAACCAACCGCTTTACGCTGCGCGCGAACCCATTTTTCCACGCCGCGTCAAAGGCTTTTACCGGAACCTCAAGTGGTGGGTCATGGCCGTGACCTTGGGCATCTACTATCTGACCCCATGGATCCGCTGGGACCGTGGCCCGAACCTGCCCGACCAGGCCGTTCTGATCGACATGGCCAACCGCCGCTTTTACTTCTTCTGGATCGAAATCTGGCCCCATGAGTTCTATTTCGTGGCGGGCCTTTTGATCATGGCAGGCCTTGGTCTTTTCCTTTTTACCTCGGCACTCGGCCGTGTCTGGTGCGGCTACACCTGCCCGCAAACTGTCTGGACCGATCTTTTCATCCTTGTCGAGCGCTGGATTGAAGGCGACCGCAATGCGCGGGTGCGCCTGTGGAACGCCGATTGGAGCCTGCGCAAAGCCCGCTTGCGCATCACAAAATGGACCGTATGGCTCTTGATTGCCCTCGCAACAGGCGGCGCATGGGTGTTTTACTTTGCCGACGCCCCCACTTTGGCCGCCAGCCTTGCGAATTTCACCGCACCGCCTATTGCGTGGATTACCATCGGTGTCCTGACCGCGACCACTTTTGTCTTTGGCGGCTTCATGCGCGAACAGGTCTGCAACTACATGTGCCCATGGCCACGCATTCAGGCCGCCATGATGGACCCCGAAACACTGACCGTCGCCTACCGCGAATGGCGCGGCGAACCCCGCGGCAAGCAACGCATCGAGGGTGCCGGCGACTGCATCGACTGCATGGCCTGCGTGAATGTCTGTCCCGCTGGCATTGATATCCGTGATGGCCAGCAGATGGAGTGCATTACCTGCGCGCTTTGCATTGACGCCTGCGATGACGTGATGGACCGGATCGGCAAACCGCGTGGTTTGATCGACTATCTTGCGCTCTCTGACCAAGAGGAAGAGGCAAAAGGCAAACCCGCCAAAAAGCTGTGGCAGCATGTCTTCCGTTTCCGCACCATGCTCTACACGACGATGTGGGCTGCGATTGGCGTCGGTCTGGTCTTTGCGCTCTTCATCCGCGCCGATATCGAGATGACAGTGGCACCCGTCCGCAACCCGACCTTCGTGACCCTCTCTGATGGCACGGTGCGCAACATCTATGATATCCGCCTGTTGAACAAACACGGCGAGGACCGCACCTTCCGCCTCTCGCTGGCGTCTGATGAAATCCTGCGCATCGAACTGGAAGGCACCTCGCAAAGAACCATCGTCGTGCCCGCCAATGAAACCTTTCTGCAACGCGTCTACGTCTCGGCCCGCCCGATTGATCCGGCCTCAAGTATGGATCGCACAGATCTGCGCTTTTGGGTCGAAGATACGGAATCGGGCGAACGCGCCTACAAGGACGCAATTTTTAATGGGAGAGCCCCACAATGACCCGTGAATTTACCGGATGGCACATGCTGGCACTAATGGTCGGCGGTTTTGGGATCATCATCACCGTCAACCTGACCATGGCATGGAACGCGATTGCCACGTTTCCGGGGCTTGAGGCCCGGAACTCCTATGCCGTCAGTCAAACGTTTCAAGCGGATCGCGCGGCGCAAAACGCGCTCAACTGGGATGTCAGCGCTGACATATCAGGCGGTGTACTGACCGTGAACATCCTTGATCATCGCGGCGCCCCGCTGCAGGCAGAGATTACGCGCGCCATTCTCGGGCAAGCAACAAACGTCAATATGGATACTGTGCCAGAATTCATCTGGACGGGGACGCAGTACACCGCCCCTGTCACCATGACAGAAGGCTATTGGAACCTGCGTCTGGAATTGATCGCCCCTGACGGCACCAAGTTTCGCCGCCGTTTTCCGATCACCGCAAAATGAGCGACGCGACCTTCTGTCCGGCCTGCGTCGGCCTTCCCGAGGGGCAGCTTGAAAAAGCCGCCTCAAACGGCACGGCGCAGATCGTACTCTCCCTGCCGGGTATCCATTGTGTCGCCTGTATCAATGGCGTCGAACGGGTTTTGCGCGATGTGGAAGGTGTCGCGAATGCCCGCGTGAACCTCAGCATGAGGAGGGTCACCGTTGGTACCGATCAACCGATCTCACCGGAAGCCCTGATCGATACGCTGGAAATGGCCGGGTTCGAGGCGCGTGTTCTCGATACGAGCCTGCTTGGCGCTGAAACCGATACCTATGGTCGCGGTCTGATGACACGCCTTGCGGTTTCGGGATTTGCCAACATGAACATCATGTTGCTGTCAGTCGCTGTTTGGTCGGGGGCCATCGGTGCCACGATGCATATGTTCCACTGGATCACAGCCATTATCGCGATACCGACGTTGCTCTATTCCGCGCAACCGTTCTTTGAGAGCGGATGGCGGTCATTGAAGGCATACCGTTTGAATATGGATGTGCCGATTTCGCTGGCGATTATCCTTGCTTCCGGCATTTCGCTTTATGAGACAATTTACGGCGGGCGTCATTCCTATTTCGATGCCGCCGTGACGCTGACGTTCTTCCTGCTCATCGGCCGCTACCTCGACCATCGCAGCCGCAAGGCCGCCGCCTCGGCCGCAGCGCAGCTTTCCGCGCTTGAGGTCCCACGTGTCATGCGCGTACGCGATGGCGTACGTCAGATGGTTAACTTTGCCGATCTCGCGATCGGCGATCTGGTACAGGTTTTGCCCGGCGGCCGTATCCCCGTCGACGGCACGATCACCGAAGGGAGCAGCCAGATCGACCGCTCCTTGCTGACAGGTGAAAGCCGTCTCAGCAACGCCAGCGCAGGAACGACCGTCACCGCCGGTGAAGTGAATATGACCGGCCCGCTGATGATCCGCGCCACAACCGTCGGCGCGGATACCACCTTGCGCAAGATGGTCACAATGGTGGATGAGGCCGAGGCCACCCGTAATCGCTACACCGCCATCGCAGACAAGGCCGCAGCACTCTATGCGCCGGTTGTGCATTTGCTGGCGCTTGTCGCGTTTGGTGGGTGGATGTTCTATTCCGGCGATTTGCGCCTGTCGTTGAATATTGCTGTGGCCGTGCTGATTATTACCTGCCCTTGCGCCATGGGTTTGGCCGTTCCTGCGGTTTCCACGACCGCTGCAGGGCGATTGTTTCGGGCCGGGCTTTTGGTCAAGGATGGCACAGCCCTCGAACGACTGGCCGAAGTCGATACCGTGGTTTTCGACAAGACCGGTACATTGACCATGCCAGCAGCCGCCCGCGATACGCTGGATGCCGAAACGCAATCTGTCGCACTCGCCCTGACCCAGAACGCGACCCATCCGGTCTCGCAAGCCATTGCTGCGTCCCTGCAAGGGGTCACGCCAGCCAAGTTAAGCGACCAGCAGGAACATGCGGGCAAAGGTCTCAGCGCACACTATCAAGGTCAGCCAGTCCAACTGGGCTCGGGTGCCTGGCTTGGTGCAGGCAAAGGCACCTACATCAAAATCGGCGACCGGACGCCGCAAAAGATCACACTGCGCTCTGAACTGCGCGAAGGGGCATTGGCGCTGGTGCGGGGCTGGCAAGAAGCAGACCTCAAGATCCATCTGGTCTCGGGCGACGACGCGGATGAAACCGCCAAAATTGCACGCATGTTGCACATCACGTCATGGCAAGCCGAAACAACTCCGGCAGACAAGATCGCCTATATCAATGCACTTTCGGGCAAAGGTGCCAAAGTCCTGATGGTCGGTGACGGCCTGAACGATACCGGTGCACTTGCCGCGGCCTATGCCTCGGTGTCACCCGCGACAGCAGCCGATGCCTCTCGCGCAGCCTCGGACATCGTTCTTCTAAACGACAGCCTGACACCTCTGATCGAACTCCCTCTTTTGGCACGCGCCGCGCGCGCACGGATCCAAGAAAACTTTGTCATCTCCACATTGTACAACATTATCGCCGTGCCAATCGCATTGGCAGGCTTTGCGACACCGCTGATCGCTTCAATTGCCATGTCGACATCCTCGATCACCGTCCTGCTCAACGCATTGCGCCTGAAAGGAAAGCTATGAACATCCTTGTGATCCTGATCCCCGTCTCGCTGTTCCTCGGCGCTGTGGGCCTTGCTGCCTTCCTATGGAGCCTGCGGCACGATCAGTACGAGGACCTTGAAGGTGATGCCTGGCGTATCCTGTCCGAAGACGACGACGCACCGCACAAACCCTGACTGTAACACCTACTTTTCCATTATCGGCCCAGAAATATCCTAGGGAGCGCGAGGGGTGAAACCGCTCGCTTCCCGCGCCGTGCCCGCACGGCGCAAACCCTCGATAATACAGCCGCAACACTGCGCGCCCGAGATGATTTCAAAAAACTGAAAAATCGATGCAACGCGCTGTTGACTCACCCTGTCGTGATCCTTACCTACGCATCGTTATCACTCGACCGTGTTGAGTGCTAACATGGGAGAAACACGAACTGGAGAAGTTCAGAGATGGCATTTAAACCACTTCACGACCGTGTACTGGTCCGTCGCATTGAAGGCGACGAAAAGACAGCAGGCGGTCTCATCATTCCTGAGAACGCAAAAGAAAAGCCAGCAGAAGGCGAAATCGTCAGCGTTGGTGAAGGTGCGCGCAAGGACAGCGGCGAGCTGATTGCGATGTCTGTCAAGGCAGGCGACAAAGTGCTGTTTGGCAAATGGTCCGGCACCGAGGTCAAGATCGACGGCGAAGAGCTGCTGATCATGAAAGAAAGCGACATCCTCGGCATCATGTAAGCCGACCGGTCGCCCTCACATTTCCAATCATTCAAGGAGCACATGCAAATGGCTGCTAAAGAAGTAAAATTCGATACCGATGCACGGAACAAGATCCTTAAAGGCGTCAACATTCTTGCAAACGCGGTAAAAGTGACACTCGGCCCCAAAGGCCGCAACGTGGTTCTGGACAAATCGTTCGGCGCGCCACGCATCACCAAAGACGGTGTCTCTGTCGCCAAAGAAATCGAACTGGAAGACAAGTTCGAAAACATGGGCGCGCAGATGGTCAAAGAAGTGGCCTCACGCACCAATGACGAAGCAGGCGACGGTACAACAACCGCGACTGTTCTGGCACAGGCCATCGTCAAGGAAGGCATGAAATCTGTTGCCGCCGGCATGAACCCGATGGACCTCAAGCGCGGCATCGACATGGCGACAGCCAAAGTCGTCGAAGCCATCAAAGCCGCTGCCCGTCCTGTCAACGACAGCGACGAAGTTGCGCAGGTTGGTACAATCTCTGCCAACGGCGAAACTGAAATCGGTCGTCAGATCGCTGACGCGATGCAAAAAGTCGGCAACGAAGGCGTTATCACTGTTGAAGAGAACAAAGGCCTCGAGACAGAAACAGACGTTGTTGAAGGCATGCAGTTCGACCGCGGTTACCTGTCACCCTACTTTGTGACAAACCCCGACAAGATGACAACCGAACTTGAAGATGTGATCATTCTGTTGCACGAGAAGAAGCTTTCTTCGCTGCAGCCAATGGTCCCATTGCTCGAGTCCGTCATCCAGTCCGGCAAGCCACTTTTGATCATCGCTGAAGATGTCGAAGGCGAAGCGCTGGCAACTCTGGTTGTGAACAAACTGCGCGGCGGCCTGAAAATCGCAGCGGTCAAGGCACCTGGTTTCGGCGATCGCCGCAAAGCCATGTTGCAGGACATCGCGATCCTCACAGGTGGCCAAGTCATCTCCGACGATCTGGGCATGAAGCTGGAAAGCGTCACAATCGACATGCTGGGTTCGGCTAAGCGCGTTTCCATCACCAAAGACGAAACAACCATCGTTGACGGTGCCGGCAACAAAGCCGAAATCGAAGCCCGCGTAAGCCAGATCCGTGGCCAGATCGAGGAAACAACATCCGACTACGACCGCGAAAAACTGCAAGAGCGCGTGGCCAAACTGGCTGGTGGTGTTGCTGTTATCCGCGTCGGTGGCATGTCCGAAGTGGAAGTCAAAGAGCGGAAAGACCGCGTTGATGATGCCCTGAACGCCACACGCGCTGCCGTACAAGAAGGCATCGTTGTTGGTGGTGGTGTTGCGCTGATCCAGGCTGGCAAAGCACTAGAAGGCCTGAAGGGTGCAAACTCTGACCAGGACGTTGGTATCGCCATCATCCGCAAGGCTATTGAGGCACCACTGCGCCAGATCGCTGAAAACTCTGGCGTCGACGGTTCAGTTGTTGCGGGCAAAATCCGCGAAAGCAATGACAAGTCATTCGGCTTTAACGCACAGACAGAAGAATATGGCGACATGTTCAAGTTTGGCGTGATCGATCCGGCCAAAGTTGTGCGCACAGCACTGCAAGACGCAGCCTCTGTTGCTGGCCTGCTGATCACAACCGAAGCAATGGTTGCTGACAAGCCTTCGAAAGAAGGCGCTGGCGGCGGCGGTATGCCCGACATGGGCGGCATGGGCGGCATGATGTAAATTGCGGTTTGGGCCCAGCCCGAACACTGTTTACCAGCTCAGATACAGAAGGGCGGTTCCGCAAGGGACCGCCCTTCTTTACTTGAATGACACATTAAAAGACTACTTTCCGACCAGGACGATGCAGGCTAAGCACCCGCCAGACCACGCCCAACTGAAGGGACCCGACCATGCAGACGCCATATTACTTGATCGACAAATCCCGCCTGCTGCCGAACCTCGAAAAAATCGCGTGGCTGCGCGAAAATTCAGGTGCAAAATCCCTGCTGGCACTCAAATGCTTTGCCACATGGTCAGTCTTTGATCTGATGTCCGACTATATGGACGGCACAACCTCTTCCTCGCTTTACGAAGTCCGTTTGGGCAAGGAAAAATTCGCAGGCGAAACACACGCCTATTCCGTGGCCTACGCCGACCATGAAATCGACGAAGTTCTGGACCATTCCGACAAGATCATCTTCAACTCCATCGGCCAGCTGCAAAAATTTGCAGACGTTTCTCAGGGCCACATCCGCGGCCTCCGCGTGAACCCCGGCGTCTCGACCTCCGAATTCGACCTTGCCGACCCTGCCCGCCCTTTCAGCCGCTTGGGCGAACATGACCCTGTCGAAATTGCAAAAGTTGCCGATCAGATCACGGGCCTGATGTTCCACAACAACTGCGAAAACGACGATTTCGACCGTTTCGATGAAATGCTGACCCTGATCGAAGATCGTTTTGGCACCATCATCCACGAAATGAAGTGGATCAGCCTTGGCGGGGGCATCCACTTCACAGGCGAAGGCTATCCGCTCGACAGGCTTGCCGCGCGTCTGGGATCATTTGCAGCCACCTATGGCGTACAAGTCTATCTCGAACCCGGCGAGGCCGCGATCACAGGGGCTGCAACACTCGAAGTGACTATTCTCGACACCATGCACAACGGCAAGAACCTTGCCATCGTCGATAGCTCGATCGAAGCGCATATGCTGGATCTGATCATCTACCGCGAGCCCGCCAAAATTGCGCCAAATACAGGCGATCATGAATGGATGATCTGCGGCAAATCCTGTCTCGCAGGCGATATCTTTGGCGAGTTCCGCTTTGCCGCCCCGCTCAAGGCAGGTGACCGCCTTTCGTTTCAGGACGCGGCAGGGTACACAATGGTCAAGAAAAACTGGTTTAACGGGGTCAAGATGCCCAGCATCGCCATCCGCGAATTGGATGGCACGGTCCGTTTGGTGCGCGATTTCGACTATGATGATTTCGCCGCCGCGCTCTCCTGAAACAACAACAAGAGGTCTTTTGGATACATGAAACGCAATGTTTTGATCATCGGCGCAGGTGGCGTCGCACAGGTTGTCGCGCATAAATGCGCGCAGAACAACGATGTGCTGGGCGACATCCATATTGCAAGCCGCACAATCGCCAAATGCGAGGCGATCATCGACAGCGTGCATGAAAAATCCGCGATGAAACAGGACGGCGTTCTGCAAGCCCATGCTGTGGATGGCATGGACAGTGCGGCTGTGGCCGCATTGATCAAGCAAACCGGCAGTCAGATCGTGATCAATGTAGGCAGCCCTTTCGTGAACATGACCGTGCTTGAGGCCTGCATCCAGACAGGGGCCGCCTATATCGACACCGCGATCCACGAAGACCCTGCCAAAATCTGCGAAACCCCGCCGTGGTACGCCAACTACGAATGGAAACGCCGCGACGATTGCGCCGCCGCCGGCGTCACCGCGATCCTCGGTGCGGGCTTTGATCCGGGCATGGTCAATGCATTCGCACGTTTTGCCGTCGATGAATTTATGGATGAGGTCACCTCGATCGACATCGTCGATATCAACGCAGGCAACCACGGCAAATATTTCTCGACCAACTTTGATCCGGAAATCAACTTCCGTGAATTCACGGGCACCGTCTATAGCTGGCAAAACGGCGCATGGCAGGAAAACAAGATGTTCGAGGTGGGCCGCGAATGGGACCTGCCTGTTGTCGGCAAACAAAAGGCCTATATGTCCGGCCACGACGAGGTGCACTCGCTCGCCGCCAACTATCCTCAGGCCGATATCCGGTTCTGGATGGGCTTTGGCGATCACTACATCAACGTCTTCACGGTGCTGCAAAACCTTGGCCTGTTGTCAGAACAGCCTGTCACCACCGCCGAGGGCCTTGAAGTTGTGCCGCTGAAAGTAGTGAAAGCAGTCCTTCCCGACCCGTCCAGCCTTGCCCCCAATTACACCGGCAAAACATGCATCGGCGATCTGGTCAAAGGCACCAAGGACGGCGAAGAGGTCGAGGTGTTCGTCTACAACGTCGCTGACCACAAAGACGCCTATAACGAAGTCGGCAGCCAAGGTATTTCCTATACCGCTGGCGTGCCTCCAGTGGCTGTGGCCATGCGCATCGCCGACGGCACCTATGACCACGGCAGGATGATGAACGTCGAAGAATTGGACCCCAAACCGCTCTTCTCCCTGCTCGATGAAATCGGCCTGCCCACACGCGTCAAAGACGCCAAGGGTGACCGTGCGTGGGACGCTGCCTAGGCAACCCGCCTTCCCTTTTCCGGTGATCCGGTATCATATCGCCCTTACAAAGGAGGCGTAGCATGACACAGATCGGCATCATCGGATTGGGGCGCATGGGCAGCGCGATTGCACAGCGGATGCAGGCGCAAGGCCACAACGTCAAAGGCTGGACCCGCAGTGGCCGCCCAGTAGACGGGATCACCACCGCGGCGGACCTTTCCAGCCTGATCGACACCTGCGACACGCTGATCCTCAGCCTGCTTGACGACACCGCTGTGGCTTCCGTTCTCGACACCTGCCTCGCGCAGGACCTCGCGGGCAAAATCATCATCGACACAAGCACGGTCGTCCCCACGATCCTTAAGGACCGCATTGCGCGGATTGAGACCAAAGGTGCTCTTGCCGTCGATGCCCCGATCTCTGGCGGACCGGAACTGGTGCTTGCAGGACAATGCGGTGTCTTTATCGGCGGCAGTGATGCGGCGGCGGGACGTGCGCAGGACGTGATCAGCGCCATCTCTAGCCGGGTTTTTCACGTCGGGCCACTTGGCACCGGACTTGTGATGAAAACAATCAACAACAGTATGATACAGTGCTATTTCAGCGGCCTTGATGAAATGATGCCACTGGCGAAACGCGCCGGCCTTCCGCTGGAAACTGCATTGCGCATCTTGTGTGGTGGCCCCGCCGGCATGCCGATGATCGCAGACCGTATTCCCAAAATCCTCGGCGATGACGAAACGGTCGGCTTCGAAATCCAGGCAGCCCACAAGGACAACGGCGTCTTCCAACGTGTGGCCGGTGCCTACGGGCTAACCTCTCCCATCTTGGCACTCGCAGGTGAACGTCAAAAACAGGCTCTCGCTGATGGTCTGGGCGCAAAAGACCCAGCAGCACTGGTTGCGGCAGCCTACAACCGTGGATAACGCGAGCAGGCCTGCATAATGCGGCTCTTCGCCCTTGTCGCACTCACGATGTGCGCCTTTGCTGCCAATTCAATCCTCAACAGGATTGGTGTTGCGCTGCAGGGCATGGACCCGATGGACTTCGCCACCATACGCACAGGCGCAGGGGCGGCGATGCTATGGGCGTTGGTCGGCTTGCGCAAATCACCGCACCCACAAATCTTCGCGCCCCGTCGCTTAGCAGGCGCATTGGCGCTCGCTATCTATATGATCGGCTTTTCGTGGGCCTACATCACGCTCGACGCGGGGCTTGGCGCGCTGATCCTTTTTGGCGTTTTGCAAATCCTGATCTTTGGCTGGGCCGTCTTCGAAGGTGGCCGCATCCCGCTTTTGCGCTGGGTCGGGGCCGCTATCGCGCTAGTAGGTCTTTGTGTCCTGCTCTGGCCCAACGGCGACATCACCGTCCCCATCGGTGGCGCCATTTCCATGAGCGTCGCTGGGGCGGCTTGGGCGGCTTACACACTTCTGGGACGTGCCGAGGCCGACCCGCTTGGCGCCACCGCCAGCAACTTTCTGCTCTGCCTGCCGTTGGTGGCCTTGGTTATGCTTGGCACAGGTATCGGCGACATGCCCGCCCCTGCCATCTTTACCGCTATCATCGCAGGGGCGATCACTTCGGGGCTTGGCTATGCACTCTGGTACCGCGCCCTGCCCGCCCTGCCGACCACCATAGCAGGGATCGCACAACTCAGCGTGCCCGTTATCGCCGTAACCGCCGGCGTGCTGTTTTTGGGCGAACCGCTTACCCCCCGCCTGATCGCAGCAGGCGCGCTGGTTCTTGGCGGGATCGCTGTATCGCTGGTCGCGCGACAGTAGGTTTATGTGCTTTTGGGCTTTTGCACGCCTCCATGGATGCTACCTATGGGGCATGAGACTGATTTGGACATCACTTTTCGGCATTTTCCTGTCTGGCGCAGCAGTGGCGCAAGAGTGCGTTGTCATGCTCCACGGTCTGGCGCGGACCGAAATTTCTCTGACCCCTCTCCAACTGGTGCTTGAAGACGAAGGGTATTTCGTGGTGAACCGCGGCTACCCCTCGACAGAGGCGGATATCCCGACATTGGTGCAACAAAACCTGCCCGAAGATGTGGCCGCCTGTGGCGACCGCCGCGTGAACTTCGTGACACACTCGATGGGTGGAATCCTTGTGCGCGCGTGGCTGACCAACAACCGCCCCGCTGACATGGGGCGGGTGGTCATGCTGGGGCCACCCAATGGCGGCTCCGAACTCGTCGATATT
>NZ_DASYOK010000365.1:0-12920 GCF_036007805.1 Yoonia sp. | reverse complement strand
CCGCGCCATCAGCAGCATCGCCGCACCCATGCCGACGCAAAACACCAAGGCAAAAAGGTCGCGGACATAAAGCCCTGCGATGACCAGTGTGACCACACCGCAAAGTGCCATGACCTTCCGGTCCGCCGCTGTGCGCGTTGCTGCCAGCAAAAGGGCGACGCCAATGACCAGTGAACCCAGATATCCCGCCGATAGCGTGATGAACCGGTTGCCGCCTCTGCTGATCACAAGGCCGCCTTGGTCAGGCGACACCGAGAGGCTGACAACATCGCCTCCGGTCAGGAGTGTTGCAATCGCGTGTGATGCCTCGTGAAAAAAGACGATCAAGACTTTCAGAGGAGCCACAGCCGGCGTTTGCCACAGCGCAAAGACCGCAGCGGTCAGCGCCAGAAGCTGCCAATGTCCTCGCAGCAAGGCCAATTATGCAGCAAGACCCTTTGCGCCCAAGGCGAGATATTTGTTGCGGCGGTCTGCGCGGAGTTTATCTCCCGACAGACCACGCAATTCGTTCAGCATTCCGGTCAGCGCCTCGCCCACTGCCGCAATCGCCTCATCGCGGTGACGATGCGCGCCGCCGAGCGGTTCGGGGATGATCCGGTCGCAGATGCCCAACTCGTGCAGGTCTTCGGACGTCAGGCGCAGCGCCTCGGCTGCTTCACGCATTTTTTCGGCGTCTTTCCAAAGGATCGACGCACAGCCTTCGGGGCTGATGACCGAATAGATCGAATGCTGCAACATCGCGACACGATTGGCCGAGGCAAATGCGACCGCACCGCCAGACCCGCCTTCACCGATCACGACGCTGATAAGCGGCACTTTCAGTTCCAGACATTTCTCAGTTGATCGTGCAATCGCCTCGGACTGGCCGCGTTCTTCGGCACCTTTGCCGGGGTAGGCACCGGGGGTGTCGACCAGCGTGATCACCGGCAGGCCGAAACGGTCTGCCAAGGACATCAGGCGGATCGCCTTGCGGTATCCTTCAGGGCGGGCCATGCCGAAATTGCGCTCGATGCGTGATTTGGTGTCGTTGCCTTTTTCATGGCCGATCACCATGACAGGAATGCCGTTGAGACGCGCCAGACCGCCCATCACGGACAGATCGTCGGCAAAATTGCGGTCACCAGCCAGCGGGGTGTATTCGGTAAAAAGCGCCTCGATATAGTCTTTGCAATGCGGCCGCTCGGGGTGACGTGCGACCTGACATTTCCGCCATGGTGTCAGGTCTGCGTAAAGGGATTTCAGCAGATCACTGGCCTTTTTATCAAGCGCAGAGGCCTCTTTCTGAATGTCCATCTCGGGATTTTCGCGGGCCATCGCGCGCAGCTCTTCGGCTTTGCCTTCAATCTCTGCGAGGGGTTTTTCAAAATCGAGGTATTGCGTCATGAAATCCAAGCCTTTTGCATGCGGTCATCGTTATATGGCGCATGGGTGGGCCGAGTGCAACGGCGGTGGTGCGGGGGCGACGACCCCTGGTGTGCCGTCGCGCTAGCCTGCGATCATCTCGGACTGGCGCACGATCACCTCGGCCTGTTTGATCGACGCGATATCGACAAGACGGCCTTTATAGACGGTCGCACCCTCGCCGCGTGCTTTGGCGTCTTCCATGGCTGCTAGGATTTCGCGCGCCTCGGCTACGGCTTCGTCCGACGGCGTAAACACCTCATTGGCCAATGCGATCTGTTTGGGGTGGATCGCCCATTTGCCGACCATGCCAAGCGTCGCCGAACGCCGCGCCTGCGCACGGTAGCCTTCGTCATCGCTGAAATCACCGAACGGCCCGTCCACTGGCAACACACCATGTGTGCGGCACGCCGCGACGATGGCCGTCTGCGCCCAGTGCCAAGGGTCAGAGTAGTGCCGTGTATCGCCATGCAGCATGTAATAGTTGTCCTGCGTCCCGCCGATGCCAGTGGTCTGCATTCCCATTGATGCTGCAAAATCAGCTGCCCCAAGGCTCATTGCCGCCATGCGCGGGGAACTTGCGGCAATCTCTTCGACATGGGCGATACCGGCCGCTGATTCGATGATCACCTCAAAGCTGATCCGCTTGGCACGCCCCTTTGCAGCCTCGATCGCGGTGACCAGCGCATCGACAGCATAGACATCAGCGGCACAACCCACCTTGGGGATCATGATCTGGTCGAGCCGGTCGCCCGCCTGTTCCAGCACATCGACGACGTCTTTGTACCAATAAGGCGTATCAAGGCCGTTGATCCGCACGGAAAGGTATTTGGTGTTCCAGTCGACCTCGTTGATCGCCTGGATCACATTGGCGCGGGCGCTGTCCTTGTCCGAGGGAGATACGCTGTCCTCAAGGTCAAGGTTGATCACATCCGCCGCACTTGCCGCCATCTTTTCGAAAAGTTTGGTGTTCGAGCCGGGGCCAAACAACTGGCAGCGGTTCGGACGTGCGGGGGGTGTGGGTTGCAGGCGGAATGACATGGCAGCTCCTTGACGAATGAATATTACCCAAAGGTTGCCCCGCTGGGTATATTATTGCGCGGGGGCTCACAAGGGCAATTTGCAGGCGCAGCAAGTCATGCTGCGCTCGCAAAATTCCGAACAGTGTTTATACGCCAGCCGCCACAATCGCGCGTGCCAGTACAGGCACGGTTTCGGCGTTCAGACCGGCGATATTCATGCGGCTGTCACTGACCATATAGATGCCGTGATCCGCACGCAGCTTCTCGACAACTTCTGGCGTGGTGCCAAGACGGCTGAACATGCCGCGGTGGTGCGCGAGGAAATCAAAACGGTCGCTGTTGGTCAGGCGTTTGAGCTCATCCGCCAACTGCTGACGCAAGGCGAGCATCCCGTTGCGGGTCTCTTCCAGTTCAGCTTCCCAATCGGCGCGCAATGCGGGGTCTTTCAGGATTGTCGTAACCACCCGCGCGCCATGATCGGGAGGAAAGGAATAGTTCTGGCGGTTCAGGAAAGCCAAATTCTGCTGCGTCAGGGCCTGCTGGTCGGCGTCTTTGGTGACAGCCATCAAAATCCCAGTCCTTTCGCGGTAGATGCCGAAATTCTTGGAACAGCTTGCCGCGATCAGGCAGTTCTCAAAGCTGCTGGCAATCTGGCGCGTGGCCTTGGCATCATCGGCAAGCCCGTCGCCAAAACCCTGATAGGCGATGTCGACGAATGGCACGGCACCCTTTTTGCGCATCAGGCCGATGACGTGCTCCATCTGGCCATAGGTGAGGTTCGCGCCAGTAGGGTTGTGACAGCAGCCGTGCAGAAGAACGACGTCACCTTCCGCCACCTTTTCAAGGTCCGCGATCATGCCGTTGAAATCGACACCGCGGGTGTCATTGTCGAAATAGCGGTACTCGGCCATTTTCATGCCAAGGTATTTGATAATCGACGGGTGGTTCGGCCACGTGGGGTTGGACAGCCAGACCGTGGCCTTGGGTGCAGCAAGGCGGATCAGTTCAAGCGCCTGACGAATAGCACCGGTGCCGCCGGGGGTTGCAATGGCCGCAACGCGTTCGTTCGGTACGCTATCGCCCAGTACCAGATCTTTCATCACTGCGCTGAATTCGGGATCACCGGCGAGCCCCGTATAGGCTTTGGTGGTCTGATCCGCGACAATGCGCCTCTCGGCCTCTTTCACGGCGCGCATGACAGGGGTGTTACCCGTCGCGTCCTTGTAGACGCCGACGCCAAGATCGACCTTGTCGGCGCGTGGGTCTGCTTTGTAGGTGGCCATCAGGGCCAGAATTTTGTCAGCGGGTTGGGCGGAAAGGTTTTCCAGCATCAGTTTGCTCCGGTCGCAATTGGAAGGTCGGCGTACATGCCCCATTCGGACCATGACCCGTCGTAAAGCGCATGATCGGTTTTGCCGATCCGTTCAAGCGCAAGTGAAAGGATCGCTGCGGTCACGCCTGACCCGCAGGTGGTGATCGCGGGTTTGTTCAGGTCAACGCCAGCGGCCTCAAAAACGGCGCGCAGGGCTGCGGGCGGTTTCATCGTGCCATCTGCGTTAAGTAGGTCCTGATAAAAGACATTCTGCGCGCCCGGAATATGGCCAGAGCGCATCCCTTCGCGCGGTTCGGGCTGTGTGCCCTGAAATCGCCCGGGGGGGCGTGCGTCGATGATGCTGTGATCGCCAAGCTTGGCTGCCCGCGCAACTTCGGTCACATCGCGGACGCGGAACCCTTCGTACTTCACGGTCATATGCCGGTCACGGATCGTGGGCGCGGCTGTCGTGGTCCTATGGCCGTCCGCAATCCATTTGGGCAGTCCGCCGTCCAGAACGGCGATATTCTTTTGGCCCATCAGGCGGAACAACCACCAGACACGCGCTGCAGAAAACACGCCCATGCCGTCATAGACAACCACCTGATGGCCATCACCCACGCCCATCGCCCGCATCCGTGACATGAACTTCTCGACCGGCGGGGCCATGTGGGGCAGCTCCGAGCGGGCATCGCTGATCTCGTCGATATCAAAGAAACGCGCGCCGGGGATATGGCCAGTTGCATACTCGGCCTTCGGGTCGCGTCCGGCATCGGGCAGATACCATGAGGCATCAAAAATCCGCAGATCCGGATCCTTGATGTGCGCCGCCAGCCATCCGGTGCTGACAAGCGTTCTGGGATCGTCAGTAATGGCCGATGTCATCGCGCACCCCTTATTCACAAGTCATAAAGGGCCTACTGTGCAGCGCCGCGCAAGACAAGCCACCAGATAGGCAGCACCCTTGTTATTATTGGCCCAAAAATATCCCCGCCGGAGGCATCCTGCCGGTGCAATCCAGCACCTGTGGATCAATCCCCGTGGCGCAACAGCCGCTGCTTCTGACGGCCCCAGTCACGCTTGGCCTCGGTCTGGCGCTTGTCGTGGTTCTTTTTGCCCTTGGCCGTCGCGATCTTGAGCTTTACCAGACCGCGATCGTTGAAATACATCACCAGCGGCACAAGCGTCATGCCCTCGCGCTTGGTAGCGTTCCACAGACGGGCCAATTCACGCTTGCTGACCAATAGCTTGCGTTTGCGCCGTTCCTCATGGGTAAACATCGCCCGCTCATAGGGGGCAATATAGGCATTGGTCAGCCACAGTTCGCCATCATCGACACTCGCATAGCTGTCGGCGATATTGGACTGGCCGGTGCGCAGGGATTTGACCTCGGAACCAGTCAGGATGATCCCGACCTCGAGATCATCCTCGATGGCATAGTCATAGCGCGCACGCCGGTTGTCGGCGATGACTTTGTAGTTTTTGTTTTCGGGTTTCTTGGCCATAGTTGGGCACAAATAGGCGATGGGGCGCTGTGGCACAAGGTGTGCCGATGGTCTGCCCCCGCGGGAGAGTGAAGATGTTTGTCCAGATCGCCATTGGAAGCATGCTGCTTGTGTTTTCAATCATGACAGCTGGGATCAGTTTTTGGCTGCTGGAAAGGCGGCTGGGCGGTTTGCGGCCTTGGCTGGTGAGGGCGCCTCATGCACCCAAACTGATGCTTGTGCTCGGTGTAACCGCGCTTTGGGTCCTGTTGCAGATGACAGTCGCGGTCTGGGCTTGGGCTTTAACCTTCATGGCTTTGGGCGTCTTTACCGCGCTGGAACCATCGGTTTATTTCACGCTGGTCGCTTTCACGACCCTCGGATTCGGTGACATCCTCTTGCCGGTTGAATGGCGTTTGCTGGGCGGTATGGCCGCGTTGAATGGTCTGCTGAATATCGGTCTCGTCACCGCCGCGCTGATCGAAACGATGCGCCCCCTGCGCCTGCAACAAATGGCGATCGGGGATCGTGACACATGACGGTTCCGGTGCTGCGCAATCCCGCTGCCCGCCATCTTTTTCTGGCGCGACACGGGTTGCAGGGCCGTCCTTCGGGTTCGGGGCTAGGGGCTGATCTGACGGGCGTGATTGATCATCTGGGCTTTGTGCAGCTCGATAGCGTTAACACTTTCGCCCGTGCCCATGACCTCATCCTGTGGTCACGCCGCCAGCAATACCGGCCCCGCGCGCTGCAGCATCTGTTACACCATGACCGGCAGATGTTCGAGCATTGGACCCATGATGCCGCCATCATCCCGATGGAAAGTTTCGCCCACTGGCGCCTGCGCTTTGCCCGTGATGAGGCGCGTCTGGCCAGCCGCTGGAAAGACCAGCGCCGCGATGATTTTCACGGCAAGATCGACGCGGTCCTGCGCCGGATTTCCGATCACGGGGCCTGCACCTCGGGTCAGGTCGGTGAGGGGGAAAGCCGTGGTTCGGGTGGCTGGTGGGACTGGCATCCGTCCAAGACGGCGCTTGAATATCTGTGGCGGTCGGGACAGATTTCCGTGCTGCGCCGTGACGGGTTTACCAAGGTCTATGATCTGACCGAACGGGTGATTCCTGCAGAGCACCTGAACTGTCGCCATCATCCGGACGAGACGATCGACTGGTGCTGTTCTGGCGCGCTCGACCGGCTCGGGTTTGCCACCAGCGGCGAATTGGCCGCATTCTGGGACCACATCACCCCAACGGAGGCGAAGGTTTGGTGTGCGGCCGCTTTGGCCGAGGGGCGTTTGATTGAGATTGATGTGGAAGGTGTGGATGGCAAATTGCGCCGGTGCTTTGCGTGGCCCGATGTGATGGACAGCCTGCCGTCAGCACCGGTCCCGCGAGTGCGTATTCTGTCGCCGTTTGATCCCGCGTTGCGGGACCGCAAAAGGGCAGAGCGGCTTTTCGGGTTTTTCTACCGGATCGAGATCTTCGTGCCGGCTCCACAGCGCAAATATGGCTACTACGTCTTTCCCGTAATCGAGGGCGACCGCATCATTGGCCGCATTGATATGAAACGGGAAGGCACTGTTCTTGCAGTCCGTGCTTACTGGCCCGAACCGGGTGTCCGTATGGGTGCGGGGCGCATTGCGGCGCTGCGCAAGGAACTCGCGCGGGCGGCGGTTTTCGGTGGCTGTGACGATATCGCCTTTGCAGAGGATTGGATGCGGGCAAAATAATTTATTGAACAACGTTCACAAATAATGTATCCCGATTGTGAAGCATAATCAGGAGACGTCATGTATTACGTTGCCCAAACAGACCAACTGGTGGCGGACGGTGTCATCAACCCCGCGCAGGCGGATGAGATCAAATCGCGTGCGCGCTCAGCGATGATCGCTCTTTGCGTCAACAGCCTGCTGATCGCAGGTATTCTGGCGGCGACGCTGGGGCTGGTGTTTCTCTTGGCGAGTGCTGCAAGCGTGGCTGTCTGTGGCGGTCTTTTTCTCGGTGCCGGTTTGTTGATCCTGCGCAAAGGCGCGGCACTTTACCGGATGTTCGGCAATGCCAGTGCGTTGATCGGGGCGGGTATGTTGATTTCTGGCACCGCGTTTGAATTGGTCGACAAGATACCGGACATAGCAGGCATCTTGCTTGCACTCATTGGGGCCGTACTGGCGGGGCTGTTCTTCTGGCGCTTCAGGGCAGGGTTGGTCCAATTGCGCTTTGCCTATGGCGCTGTGCTGGTGATGGCCGCCGCACTGCATGTGGTTGGTGTCTACGGTGCCGCAGATCAATTTGATCTTTCTGGCTGGCCGATGCCGCTGATCCATTTTTACGTCTTTGCGGCCATCGCGGCGCTGGGCCTGACACTGGACATACGCTTTATCACCGCGCTGGCGATCATTCCTTTTGGACAAATGTTGGACACCGGCACCTACTATTTCACGGCCGCCTATGTCTTTTATTCGCCCGAAACGACGCTCAGCATCTTGCAGATGGGCCTGCTGATTGGGGTCTGTTTGTGGGCCATCAGTCGCGGCGATGCAAAAATGGGGCGGCAAGCGGGTGTTTTGATGATCATGGCGTTCATCGTTGCCAACCTGTGTTTTCTGGTCGGCAGCATCTGGGGCGATGTTGTGGGTGAAAGCCTGTGGGGTCCGGTTTACAGTGACTTTGATGGCGATTGGCAGGCATATCACGACGCTAGCGATGTCTACCGCGCGCAGGCGTTTGAAATCAGCGAGGGCGTCTATTCCATCGTCTGGGCACTGCTGCTTGGTGCGCTCATTGTTTGGGCTGCAATGTCCAACCGTCGGGGGATGTTCAACGCAGCCATGACGTTTGCGGGCATCCACGCCTATACGCAGGTGTTTGAAAGCTTTTATGACGAACCATTGGCCTATGTGATCGGCGGTTTGGCCGCGATCCCCTTGGCGTTTGGGTTGTGGCGGTTGAACAATGCGTGGTTCAAACCGTTGTCACCCGCAAGTACACGGTAGGGTGGGTAAAACCCACCTTACAGCAAGCCCGCATGTTCCATCGCCGCACGCATTTTCGCCTTGGTCGCATCAGTCAACCCAACCAGCGGCAAGCGCACCTCGTCACTGCACATGCCCAGCAAGGACATGCCGTATTTCGCACCCGCCACACCGGGTTCGGTGAAAATGGCTTCGTGCAACGGCATCAGTTGGTCCAGCTGGGTCAGCGCCTTGGCATAATCGCCCGCGAGCGTACTTTCCTGAAACGCCGCACAGAGCGCAGGAGCGACGTTCGCTGTCACCGAAATACACCCGACGCCACCATGGGCGTTGAACCCGAGCGCTGTCGCGTCCTCGCCCGAAAGCTGCACGAAATCCGGTCCACAGGTCATCCGTTGCTTGGGCACACGCGACAGATCACCGGTGGCGTCTTTGACGCCGATGATCATCTCGTGCTTGGCCAAAAGGCCCATTGTGGCAGGCGACATGTCGACCACGGACCGCCCGGGAATGTTGTAGATCACGATCGGCAACCCGCAATCAGCGGCGGCCTCGAAATGTGCAATCAGACCGGCTTGGGTGGGCTTGTTGTAATAGGGCGTCACAACAAGCGCCGCATCTGCGCCCGCCTTTTTCGCGGCTTGCACCAGACGGACCGTCTCAATCGTGTTGTTTGATCCCGCACCGGCGATCACGGGGATACGCCCTGCGGCCTCTGCAATCACCACTTCCACGACCATATCATGTTCTGCATGGGTCAGGGTCGGGCTCTCGCCTGTCGTCCCCACCGGAACCAAACCATGGCTGCCCTGATCCACATGCCAGTTCACAAGTTTTTTCAGCGTATCCACATCGACTTTGCCGTTTGTAAACGGCGTGACGAGGGCGGGGAGTGATCCCTTAAACATGGCACGCTTCCTTCTTGCGGGCAGCCGACACCGGCTGCGATAAAATCGCGCGGACACTAGGCGCAGACGGCAAATCCTACAAGCCCTTCGTTTTGGCGCGCCGCCCGTGGGGATTTGCGCGCATTGTCGCGTTTGTGAGTTGTTATTGCTGCATCAGAGGCTAATTTCCAATCAAAAGAGGTGCGCAGTGAAGTTCCAGAAATTCATCATTCTCGGCCTCGTTTGCACGGTTGTCTCTAGTCCTGTGCAGGCGCAGTCGGTTGATGCCAAAAGTATTGCAGCGATTGATGCCGCGAAAAGCGATTGGGACGTGGCCGCGCAGATCGCGCAAGGCGTTGGACCCGTCACGCAGGACACACTGATGTGGCTGCGCCTGCGGGCAGGGGATGTTTCCTTTGCCGCCTACCGTGATTTTCTGGATCGCCGCGCAGACTGGCCGGGGCTCGACCGTTTGCGCGCTGAAGCAGAGCTGATGATTGACGAGAGTATGGCGCCTACAGATGTCGTTGCCTGGTTTGCAGGTGAGGCGCCACAAACCGGCGAGGGGGCCGTGCGTTTGGCGCAGGCGCATCTGGCACTGGGACAGTCCGATGCTGCACGTGATGTGCTGCGTGACACCTGGATCAACGCCCGACTGACCGAGGACGGGCAGGATATCATGGTGGCGGTGTTCGGTGCGGAACTCAGCCCGTTCCATGCCGCCCGGGTCGATGCCCTTTTGTGGCGGTCGCGTGCCGAGGATGCCATGCGCATGTTGCCGCTTCTATCTTCGGATCAGGCGGCACTTGCGGCGGCGCGCATCGGCTATATTACGCGCGCCGATGATCTGGCTGCGCGTGTGGCCGCCGTTCCCGCAGCTTTGCGACAGGATCCCGGCCTTGCTTACGATCGTTATTCATGGCTTGCCGGTCGCGGTGAACGGACCGATGCCGTCCAGATGCTGTTGGAACGTTCCACCAGTGCCGCCGCCTTGGGCGAGCCGTTTCGCTGGTCGGGCTGGCGCCGTGTGCTGGCGCGCTGGGAAATGCGTGAAGGACGTGCCGAACAGGCCTATCAGCTTGCTTCGCGCCATTATCTGACCGAGGGCGAATCCTACGCCGATCTGGAGTGGCTGGCAGGGTATCTGTCGCTGACTTATCTGGGTGATCCGGCGCGGGCGCTGACCCATTTCCAGAACGGCTTGCGCGCCTCAAGCAGCCCGATTTCGCTGGGGAGGATGCATTACTGGATCGGGCGCACCCATGTCGTGAAAGGCAATGTGGATCTGGCGGCCGAAGCCTACAGCGCGGGTGCTGCCCATCAGACGAGCTTTTATGGCTTGCTGGCTTCCGAAAAAGTAGGGCGTGCGCTCGATCCGTCCCTTGCCGGAACGCAGGTCGATTGGCGTAATGCGCCGGTGTTTGACGATGATATCGTGCAGGCGGCGTTGATCCTGCTGGCGGGCGGTGAACGTGGTGCGGCTTTCACCTTTTTTGCCCAGCTTGGCAGGACGCTCAGCGCGTCCGAAATCGCGATTTTGGGGGCTTATCTGACCGAGATTGACGAGCCTTTCTACACGCTGCTGCTGGGTAAGGCTGCCGTTGAACGGGGCATGGTGATCCCTTCGGTCTATTACCCGATCCATGACATGGCTGCGCTGGACCTTCCGGCAGAGCCTGCCTTGGCCTTGTCGATTGCGCGGCGTGAGAGCGAGTTCAACGAAACTATTGGCAGTCCCGTCGGTGCTTTGGGTCTGATGCAGGTCATGCCCGCCACTGCAGAAGAGGTGTCAGGCAACCTCGGGATACCCTATTCGCGCGGGCGGCTCACGAATGACTGGCAGTATAACGCGACCCTTGGGACGCATTATCTGGCTTATCTGGAAGAAGAGTTCGGGCCCAGCCCTGTCATGATTGCGGCAGGTTATAATGCTGGCCCCAGCCGTCCGCGCCAGTGGATTGACGAACGCGGCGATCCGCGTCTGCTTGAAATGGATGTCGTCGACTGGATCGAACACATTCCTTTTCGGGAAACCCGCAACTATGTGATGCGCGTGACCGAAAGCATCCCCGTCTATCAGGCCCGTTTGACAGGTCAGACCGGCCCTGTGCGCTTTACTGAATTGCTGATCGGGAAAAAGCCGCTCTTGCGTCCGCGCGCGCGGCCAGAACCTGTGGTCAGCGACGCAGCCTCTGATGTCGTCCGGCCGGTTGCGCGGCCCTAAGCGACCTTCTTTGCCCGCCAGAGTGTGAAGAGCCCTGCAGCCACGACAATCGCCGCACCGATCGCCACGTTGGGCCGCAGGGTTTCGCCAAGTAGAAAGATCCCGATCGCGCTGGCGAAAACCAGTTGCAGATAGGCGAAGGGCTGGACCTCGCTGGCCTCGGCGACCTCGTAGGTTTTGATCAAGAGCCAATGACCGCCTGCGCCCGTGACACAAAGCGCTGCCATCCAGCGCCAGTCTGCGGCGCTCATGGGTTCCCAGAACCAGACCCCTGCCACGGTCATGACCACGGCACCGGCGGTGCCGGTCCAGAAGAAAGACGTGGCCGTCGTGTCTTTGCGCGCCGCATAACGCGTCAGCAGACCGTAGAGCGCGAACATGAAAGCCGCCGCCAGCGGGATCACAGCGGCAGGGGCGAAAACCGCATAGCCGGGTTGGAGGATAACGAGGACACCGACGAAACCGATGCCGATGGCGGTCCAGCGGCGCCAGCCCACCTGTTCCCCCAGTACCGGACCTGAAAGGGCTGCGATCAACAGGGGATAACAGGCAAAGACAGCGTGGCTTTCCACAAGCCCGAGCAGCACAAAACCGCTGACCATCACGCAGATTTCAAGCGCCAGCAACGTGCCGCGGGTGATTTGCAGGAGCGGCTGTTTGGTTGCAGCGGCCGCACGGATGGACCCTGATTGCTTGGTTGCGATGCTGATGACGAAAGCGGCAAAGAACCAATAGCGGATCATCACGACCATCATGACGTTGTATTCCCCCGCCAGATGCCGCGAAATTCCGTCTTGCACGGCAAAGACAAATGTCGTGGCAATCATCAGCATGATGCCAAGGCGGGGGTTACTTTGCATCAGGCATCCTTGCGCGGGTCATATGCCGTTTGCGGCCAAATCCTGGCACGCGGGTGACCTCGAACCCGGCTTCTGACAGGGCTTGCCGTACCGCACCCGCCGCCGAATAGGTTGCCGCGGTGCCGCCCGACTTGGTGTGGGTGGCTACAGCAGCCAACAAATCAGGTTCCCAAAGTTCAGGGTTCTTTGCAGGTGAAAAACCGTCAAGGAACCAGGCATCGGCACATTTGTCCCATGCGGGCAGTGTGTCGCGCGCATCGCCTGTGATGACTTCCAAGGTCGGGCCGTCAGGGAGTGCGACCTTACCACTCTCCGGCGTCCATTTTGCCAGTAGCGCCTCTGCGTAGGGCTTTAGTTCCTCGAAATGGCCAAGGGCCTCTGCCATATCGTCAATGGCCATAGGAAAGGCCTCGAATGAGGTGAAAGACAATGTGCCGGGCCGTCCCGCATTGTCCCACGCGGCCCATGTCACCAGCAGGTTCAGACCAGTCCCGAAGCCAAGTTCGGCAATCAGGAAGTCCCCGCTAAAACGCGCAGGCAGGTCGTTGCCTGCGAGAAAGACGTGTTGGGTTTCGGCCACGCCATTGTCGAGTGAATAATAAGGATCATCGAAGGCCTGCGCGATGGGTACGCCATCCCGCCATTCTATCCGTGCTCTCTGGTCTGTCATCGGCCCTTGCCTTACCACTGCACACATCTTTGAGCGGAAGGACAACGAATGGCAACGGCTGATATCACGGTCATGGGGGCGGGTGTTTT
>NZ_DASYOK010000364.1:0-4358 GCF_036007805.1 Yoonia sp. | reverse complement strand
AGGCTCATTCCTTCGATCTCGGTCGCCTCGGAATAGGCTAGCCACTGAGCGGACTTTGTTGCATCTGTGGCGAACGCGTGAGACAGGCCTGGCGGTCGCTCCTTCGGCACCTCCGTTTGACGCCGCTCAAAGGTCTTTTCGATGCTTGCCGCCAAGTCGCCTAGATCGAGATCCACGGCCTTCGGCAGCGCCCATAGGTCGTAGTAATCCTTCATCCGGCCATTGATGATGCCGAGTGCCACAACTGCCTGGAATTTCTCTGCGATGACCGTCTCGGGGGAGTAGGCGCGCACCGACGCCGAGGGAAAGTCGAGCAGGGAGCCATAGTCGAGCGTGTAGTCTGGGTTTCCAAGCGCGTCTCCGAACCCGACATCGATTGTGATTGGGATTCTGGTCTTTTCCAGATACGCGGTCGTCTTTAGGCGCATGCCGCCATAGACTTGATCTTCCCTGATCGGGGCCGCTGAAAGACTGGTACCGTCGAAAGCGAGGCCGTCGCCCACATCGATCGCTAGAATCTCTGCGATGGTCTTCTTGAGGGTTGCCGCGTCCTCAGCTCCGAAAGAGAGGAAGTCGATGTCTCGGGTAAACCGGCCACTGTCCTTCGTCCAAAGGGTGACGAGCATGCCTCCCTTCAAAACGAAGCGATCGCGGTGTGCTGACACCGACAGGCGGTAGATGAACCGTTCCAGTCCGAATGCGACCAAGACCACATCGAAGGCCTGCCCCTCCGCGCGCGCGAGGTTAAGCAGTCTCGCTCGCACCGACGCCGCGATGTTTCTGGGGCTATCAGCCATTGGACGTCAGGGCCTCAAGGTAGGGACGCATCTGGTTCCAGGCACTGTAATTCCGCGCGGCCTCGGCAATCGCTGAGGGTGTCGCCTTGCGCTGTTCGATTGTAGACTTAAGAGCCTCGATGGCGACCGATCGATCGACGAGGCGCTGATTTCGGAACGCATCTGCAAGCGTTTTCGGTATCGTGTACATTCTGATCTTCGCCCCGTCGATCTGATGCTCTTCGACGCCGCCGGAGAAATACGGTTCACGGAATCGGACAGCTCGGATCTTCGGATATGTGATCTTTGGCTCCCAGTCCTTGGCGCCAATCGCAATCCAGATACGACGCGGCAGTTGATCAGTGAGGCCGTGGAAAGCCAGGGCCGACGTCAGGCAGATGACGGCTTTCGGTGCTCGCTTGGCGACTTCAATCAGAGTCTCATGTGTATTGGGCACGCTGTCGGGCAGGCCGTAAAGCCCTCGGCCTAGCCGAAGGACTTCACCGGATTGCACTGAGCGTGAAATCGTTGCCGCTGAGACACCCGCATCCTTGAGATCCTGTGCGCGTACCGGCGCATGGTACTTGAGGTATTCAAGGAGGCGTTGCCTCTGTGTCAGATCGCGTGGCATTGATAGGTAACCTCGGACAGTTTTGCATTTGGTCCGAGGTTTTGTAACATAGACTGGTTGCGGCTGCCAAGACCGCGGTACTTCGCACAAGGCGCAACCATTCTGTAAGGAGTGCGGATTGCTGATGGGGTGGATGGCTCCTGCTCCAATCGGCGTCGCAATGCGCCATACTGCAGATGTCCATATCTGCTTATAGGAGGAGCCACCCAATGCAAGTTACCACAATTGGGGTCTGATGCCGGAGAGTGCAGAATCCGACGCTAAGCGGTGAGAACCTGTTTCCCATAATCGCGCAGATTGCCGTTCGGGTCGACATATCGGTAGAGTGTGACTGGTTTGCCCCCCAATTCCTTACAAAGTTCTGAAACTGATGTATCGCGGCTGGCCATAGCGGCCTACACCATTCGCACCTGCGCTTTTGTCAGAGCAAATTTCCTTCCACCTTTCCGGCCGCGGGCGCGGGCGGCTTGTAACCCCGCCATTGTGCGTTCGCGTATCAACTCGCTTTCAAATTCGGCGAGAGCGGCAAAGATGCCGAATGAAAGCCGTCCTGCCGCAGTTGTTGTGTCAATCTGCGCCCCTTGCCCGGTTAGAACCTTGAGGCCGACGCCACGCTCGGACAGCATGCTGACGGTTTTGACAAGGTGGTGGAGGCTGCGCCCCAAGCGGTCGCGCTTCCACACGACCAGCACATCCCCCTCACGCAATGCCTTGAGGCAGGCCTCCAGACCGGATCGGTCATCCTTCTTGCCCGACGTCAGGTCTGAGTAAATCTGTTCTTCTTCCACGCTCGCTGTGATCAAGGCATCCCGCTGCAGGTCTAGGGACTGGCTTCCGTCGGCTTTTGAGACGCGGGCATACGGTGTATCATGCCGTGCGATACATGTCGCGACACGAAACTTCGCCCCCGTGCGACCAGTGCTTCTTCGAACTCACAACTATTCCTCCTGAATTTTCCAGTTTCAGGATAGTTGCGCCACACAGATTGAGGCAGAGCCAGTTTTGGGGAGATTACCTCCGGCGATTACACGCATTGTGGCGAGCGAGAGCAAGGGGGCGATATTCGCACCGCTGGCCATGTATGGGACAGGGGAGCTGCGCGCTAGCGGCCCACCCGCTGACCGTCTGGCGCGCTGGCTTGACGGGATGGAGACGGCATGTCTGACCGCAATGCGGCACCTCGACGATATCGTGGCCTGGTCAGCGCAGGCAGAAACCGAGATGACCCTGCTCTCGGGTAAGACCCCGCGCGCCTTGCGCGCTGTGCTGACTGAATGGCCCCTTGTCGACGCTTCGATGGCAGAGACCTTTACAGGCACCAGCCGCGCCGCCGTTCAGCGCAACCTCACCTGGATGGAGGCGCGGCGTCTGGTCCGCGAGCTGACCGGGCAGGGCCGCTACCGGATGTGGCGGGCGACAAACTGAAGGCCTTGGTGGGGTAGGGCAGAGCCTCCGATTTTATTAACCTGTCAAAAATTGACCCCGGTGACTTCGCTGGTGAGCATTTTATGACCCTTATAATTACCTTATGGATCATACCTTACCCAGCGATTTGACATCT
The DNA here is from genome assembly GCF_036007805.1 of Yoonia sp. Taxonomy (GTDB): domain Bacteria; phylum Pseudomonadota; class Alphaproteobacteria; order Rhodobacterales; family Rhodobacteraceae; genus Yoonia. The sequence goes on along the minus strand of NZ_DASYOK010000364.1, from coordinate 1,390 downwards.
TGCTCTATTTATGTCCATACTGAGCATTAAACGACCCATGAGATCATCTTATGGGTCTTAACTTACCCAAATGGCAACAGAGATGAGACGGACACGCAGCTACTCCCGCGCCACGAAGCAGGCGCTTTCAGTCCTTGGCAAACTGATCAAGGTTGGCCGTTTGGAACGCGGTCTGACGGCGGCAGAGTTGTCCGAACGTGCCGGTATCACGCGCAAGACATTGCGCAGGATCGAGTATGGCGAACCCGGCCCCGAGATCGGCATCGTCTTCGAAGTCGCTTTCCTCGTTGGGGTGCGCCTGTTCCAGCACGACGAACGCACCTTGCAGATGCATGATGCGCACCTCGACGAGAAGCTGACCCTTCTGCCAAAGAGTGTCCGTCCATCAGGCAAGGAGGTCGATGATGACTTCTGATTTCAAGACACCCGAAGGTGCATTTGTCTGGACATGGCTGCCAAACGAAACAGACCCGGTCGTCGCCGGGCGCATCACCGTGGACGGCGACCGCTACATTTTCAACTACGGTGCCAGCTACCTTGATCGCAAGAACGCTATTCCGCTTTATGAGCCGGAACTACCTTTGCGACGCGGACGGATTGCTCCGCTCCCGAACATGGAGATGGCAAGTAGCCTTCGGGACGGCTCGCCCGATGCATGGGGGCGGCGCGTGATCATTAACCGGCTCGTTGGCCCCAACGCAGCGGACGAGGGCACTGATGGGCTCAATGAACTGACCTACCTGCTGGAGTCGGGGTCAGACAGGATCGGGGCTCTCGACTTCCAGCTGTCGGCCACCGAATATGTCCCCCGTCTATCGGCGCAAGCGAGCTACAAAGACCTGCTCGAAGCCGCTGACCGCGTCGAAAAAGGTCTCCCCCTCAGCTCTTCTCTGGATCAGGCGATCAATCACGGCACATCGATCGGCGGCGCGCGCCCGAAATCCCTTATTGATGGCAATGATCGCAAGTTGATTGCGAAGTTTTCGTCCAGCAAGGATGTTTACAGTGTCGTGAAGGCCGAATTCATAGCCATGCGGCTTGCTGCCATGTGTGGCCTGAATGTCGCCCCCGTCTCTGTCTTCGAGACGGCAGGCAAGGACGTTTTGCTCATCGAACGGTTCGACCGCATCAAAGCTAAGACTGCCTGGCAGCGCAGGGCGATGGTTTCAGCTCTGACCATGCTCGGGCTTGGTGAGATGGAGGCGCGTTATGCGTCCTACGAAGACCTTGCGGAACTGATCCGTCACCGCTTCACCACTCCCAAAGAAACGCTCAAGGAACTCTACGGCCGGATATGCTTCAATATTCTGTGCGGCAACACGGACGATCACGCGCGTAACCACGCCGCGTTCTGGGACGGCAAAATGCTCACGTTGACCCCGGCATACGA
>NZ_DASYOK010000363.1:0-11583 GCF_036007805.1 Yoonia sp. | reverse complement strand
CCCCAGTTGCAAGTTATTCGCAAGAGGGGAAATCACCGGTTGTTTTCCCCTCTGGAATTACCCGCCGTAGGTCGGGTGAAACCTGCCGCTTGGTGAGCGCGTGAAAATCTCGCACCCGTCTGCGGTGATGCCGATTGAATGCTCGAATTGCGCGGACAGCGATCTGTCATAGGTCACAGCGGTCCAGTCATCGGCCAGAACCTTGGTATCAGGGCGCCCCAGATTGATCATCGGCTCGATAGTAAAGAACATCCCTTCCTCAAGCACAGCACCGGGGCCTTCGCGCCCGTAGTGCAGCACATTGGGCGGCGCATGGAACACACGGCCCAACCCGTGCCCGCAGAAATCGCGGACCACGGACATGCGGTGGCTTTCGGCATAAAGCTGGATCGCGTGGCCGATATCGCCAAAGGTATTGCCGGGCTTCGCGGCCTCGATCCCTTTCATCAGGGCGTCATGGGTGACCTCGATCAAGCGTTCGGCCTTCTTGGACGGCGTGCCCGCCACATACATACGGCTGGTGTCGCCATACCATCCGTCAACGATCACCGTGACGTCGATATTCAGAATATCCCCGTCCTTGAGCGTATCATCATCGCGGCGCTTTTCGTGGTTGCGCGACACGGTTTCACTGGCCGACTTCGGAATCGGCGCGCCTGGAATGCCGTGGCAGACCACATGGTTTACGGAAATGCAGCTTGCGTGCTGATAGCCTTTGTAACCGATCGTGGCAGAAACAGCGCCCGCCTCGTCCACCCATTGGGTGATCAAACGATCCAGTTCACCGGTGGTTTGGCCCACGGTCACATAGGGCGCAATATCGTCCAAAAGTTTGGCTGCCAGTGCCCCCGCTTTTGCCATGCCGGCAAAGTCCTCGGGCTGATACAGGCGAATGCCATCTTTGGTCAGATGCGTTTTGTTCGTTTCCACGGGTCGCGTTCCTTTGTCGTCTTATGCGGCACATAGGCGAATTTCCGGCAAAGTTCTAGGGCCGGAAAGGGATTGGATCGCCCAGTGTGATCCCCGGGGGGTCAATTCTGCATGCTTGCGCCAAAACTGTAACTCCGGCGTCTGCTGCGTGATCAAAGGCGGCTTTATAGGCCGGATCAATATCGCCCGCCAAAGTAACCGCCGTGCAATCTGTGCGCTGCACCAGATAGAACATCACGGCGCGATGCCCCTGCTGCACCATCTGCGCCAGTTCCGCCAAATGCTTGGCGCCACGCGCCGTGACGCTATCGGGAAACTCGGCTAGTCCGGCCTGGCGGGACAAGGTCACGCTCTTGACCTCGACAAATGTCTCTGGCCCACCGCCACTGAGCAGAAAATCAATCCGGCTGTTTTCACCATACTTCACCTCAGGCCGCACCAGATCATAGGGCGGCAGACCCGGCACCTCATGTGCCATCAAAGCCGCCTTGAGCGCGCGATTGGGCACCGACGTATCGACACCAGTAAAATGCCCGTTGTCATGCTCAACCAGACGCCAGCCGAATTTCAGCTTTTTCCTGGGATCGTCATTCGGCTCAAGCCAGACTTTCATGCCCGGTTCAGCCAATCCCATCATTGAGCCGGGATTGGCACAATGCGCGGTGACTTCGCGCCCGTCTTCCAGCCGTACATCGGCCAGAAAACGTTTGTAGCGTTTGATCAGGCGGGCAGGGACAAGAGGCGTGGCAAATTCCATACGCGCCCTATAACAACTCTGACAAGACAGGAGAACCACCAGATGCCAAACCCCTCCGCTGCGATGCTCGTGATCGGCGATGAAATCCTTTCGGGGCGGACCCGCGACGCGAATATGCACTATCTTGCAGGGCAATTGACCGAGCGGGGCATCGACCTCAAAGAGGTGCGGGTGGTCAGTGACGACCAGGATGCGATTATCGCGGCGGTTAAGGCATTGTCAGAAAATTACGCGCATGTCTTTACCAGTGGCGGCATCGGGCCGACCCATGATGACATCACCGCCGATTGTATCGCCGCCGCCTTTGGTGCGCATATCGACGTGCGTGCCGATGCGCGGGCCCTACTGCAGGCGCATTACGACCGATCGGGACAGGAATTGAACGCGGCGCGGTTGCGCATGGCGCGTATTCCAGACGGGGCGACCTTGATCGACAATCCGGTCAGCACAGCACCGGGGTTCAGCCTCGGGAATGTCCATGTCATGGCAGGGGTACCTTCGGTCTTTAAAGCCATGGTTGCGAGCATCCTGCCGACACTGACAGGCGGCGCGCCGCTGCTGTCGCGGACCCTGCAGCTCTTCAAGGGTGAGGGCGATCTGGCGGGACCATTGGGCGCATTTGCGCAAGATTACCCCGATCTGAGCGTCGGGTCTTACCCTTTCCAGAAAGATGGGGTTTACGGTTCTAACATCGTGGTGCGCGGCAGTGACGCTGTGGCGCTCGATCTGGCGATGAAAGCACTCGAGGCAAAATTTGCGCAATGACACTCCCGTCGCTTGAAACACTCTATAGCGTGATCGAAGGCACATGGCCGCCCGCCGAAAGCCGCGCGGTGGGTCCTTGGAAGATACGGTTTGATAACAGCGGCAGCAGCCGTGTGAGTGCCGCAACAGCGCAGGGGCCTGTCACCGACACCGATATTCCAGTGGCTGAAGCTGCGATGCGCGCGGCAGGGCAAACACCACTTTTTATGGTGCGGGCGGGCGAAGATGCACTGGACGACATGCTGGCGGCAAGCGATTATGTCACCAAGGACATCACGAACCTTTATGCAGCGCCTGTCGCCGCAGTCGCCACCGAACGCCCGCCGCCCGTCACCAGCTTTGAAGTCTGGCCACCGCTGGCAGCACAAGAAGAAATCTGGGTTACGGGCGGCATCGGCCAAGGGCGTCTAGCGATCATGGCACGCGCATCAGGCCCAAAGACAACCTTGCTGGGGCGTTTGAATGACCAGCCTGCAGGCACCGTTTATGTGGGCATTGCCGCGGGATGTGCCATGATCCACGCGCTAGAGATTGCGCCCGCCCACCGCCGTCAGGGCCTTGCGCAATATCTGACGCGTGCGGCGGCATTTTGGGCGCAGGACAATGGCGCGGATTACCTGACGTTGGTCACAACGCAGGTGAACGCCGCCGCCAACGCGCTCTACACTTCCCTCGGCATGACGCATGTGGGACAGTACCACTATCGACGATGCCCGGAGTGAACCTTTGACTGACCAACCCACCGCCCTTGATTTGCCTATGGCCGACCCCTTGCCGGAGGCCACGCAGAAGTACTTTGATATCTGTCGCGAAAAGCTTGGGATGGTGCCCAACGTGCTGCAAGCCTACGCCTTTGACATCGACAAGCTGAACGCCTTTACGGCGCTTTATAATGATATCATGCTGTCCGCGTCTGGCCTGTCCAAACTCGAGCGCGAAATGATCGCGGTCGCGGTGTCGTCCATCAACAAATGCTATTATTGCCTGACCGCCCATGGTGCTGCCGTGCGGCAGTTGTCGGGTGATCCGCAACTGGGCGAAATGCTGGTGATGAACTGGCGCGTGGCACCTTTGGATGCACGCCAGAAGGCGATGCTCGAGTTTGCAGAACTGATGACCGTGGCCAGTGCCAAGATCGAAGAGAAGGACCGTGACGCATTGCGCAAGGTCGGGTTCTCGGACCGTGATATATGGGATATCGCCGCCACGGCTGGTTTTTATAACATGAGCAACCGCATCGCCTCGGCCACCGATATGCGGCCCAATGACGAATATCACGCACAAGCCCGATGATCCGCATCCTTGCTGCTTTTTTGGCCGCTGCTGGTATGGCGCAGGCCCAGACGCTTGATTTTCCCAGCAACGCGAGCTTGCAGGAGGAAGTGATCCGCCCTGCCGATAGTTATCTTTTGCCACGGGGTATTTGGGATCAGGGCGAGATGCCTTCGCAAACCGTCGAGGGCCGCGTGACCCAGCAAGCCTGGCGGATCGCAGCGCCCTCGCTGACAACATTGCAACTGGTGCGCCCGTTGCGTGAACAGTTGCGCAACGACCGTTACCAGATCATCTTTGAGTGCCAGACCGAGGCCTGTGGTGGCTTTGATTTCCGCTTTGCAGTGGAAACCTTGCCACCGCCGGAAATGCGGATCAACATTGGTGATTTCCGGTTTCTTGCAGCTGAACGGCGCGCACAAGATGGACCTGAGTATCTGACTTTGTTCATTAGCCGAACAGCAGAAGCGGGTTTTGTCCAAATCACGCATGTCGGCCTGGAAAATGAGACCGCACCGCCGATTGCGCAGGCTGCCGCATCTCCCTTGCGTGCATTTGGAACGGTATCCGACGCATCGCTGTCCGAACAACTTGCTCAGGCCGGGCGCGCAGTACTTGCCGATCTGAACTTTGAGACGGGTTCGGCGCAGCTTGCCCAAGGGGATTACCCGTCGCTGCGCGCTTTGGCAGATTATCTTGCAAATACACCGTCACGGACGGTTGCGCTGGTGGGACATACGGATTCCTCCGGTGCACTTGAGACAAATATCGCCCTGTCCAAACGTCGCGCGGCATCGGTTCTGGAACGACTGGTCAGCGAGTACGGAGCAAACCGCGCGCAGCTTGAGGCCGAGGGCATGGGCTATCTTTCGCCGCTTTCCTCAAACCTGACCGAGGCAGGCCGGACCGCCAATCGCCGCGTTGAAGTGATCGTAACGTCTATTGAAGACTGAGCGCTTTAAGCACGCGTCATAACCAATTTCTTCTGCAAAGATGGCGTCCAATTCACAAAGAGCGCCCTGCCATTTTGTTTTGCGTAGTAGAGCGCCGCATCTGCCCGCCCAAGTAAGGTGTCAATCGGGATCGCCGGTTGTGCCATCACCGCACCGATCGAGAGAGTTACAGTCAGTTCGCCATGCGCCTCGGTCATAAATTTGATCGGTTGCGTCAGGCGCAAGCCGATGGAATGTGCGATCTCCGGTGCTGCGTCCTTGAGGTAGATCGCAAATTCCTCGCCCCCGAGGCGGCCCAACACATCATCCTGACGGATATTTTCACGCAGCTTGGCGGCAATGGCCTGCAAACAGCTGTCCCCAGCCTGATGGCCATAGGTATCATTGATGGATTTGAACTTGTCAGCATCCAGCATCATCAGGACACCGGTGCTTTCCATCGTCCGCGCTTTTGCGGCCAGATCAAAAAATGTGTTGCGGTTGTTCAGCCCCGTCAGCCCGTCCATCCGTGATAGATGCCATAACTTTCGCTGCAGGCGTAACTGGAACATCGTGATGATAAAAAAGAACGTGATCAAAGGGCCGCCGACCACGATGGAATGTGCAAGGTAGAACCACAAAGAGTAGTATGCGCCGCCGCCAAAGAATGTTGCGAAAGCGATATTTGCAAGCGTGACAAACCCAAGCCACACCGCAAGGCGTAATATAAAGCCAAGCGCGCTTTGCGGTGCCAGTAAACGCATGACTTGGTCCATCAAATATATTCTCCGCCGTCCATAGGACACCGGATAAGACACATGCGTTACGATTGGTTTAAGACGAAAAAAAGCGCGACCAACAACACGGTCGCGCAAGTCGGTGAATATACACCTTGGGAAACTACCAGATCTCGGGGCCCTTGTCGGCAAAGGCGTGGGCCAGAAAATCTATGAATGCACGCACCTTGGGCTGCGTAAAGCGACCTGGAGGATACACCGCATAGATGCCTTGTGTTTCCACAGGCAGATCGGGAATGGCCACTTCGACCAAACCTTTGCTCATTGCGTCCGCATAAAGAAAACTTGGCAGATAAGCAATTCCAAGCCCGCCAATACAGGCGTTCAAGAGCGATTGGCCATCATTCACGGTGAGCCAGCCTGCCGTGCGCACCTGCCGTTTTTCGCCGGACGGTGCAGTCAATTTCCAGACCGCAGAATTCGCCTGGTTCGAATAGTGCAGCAGCTTGTGTTCGTTCAGGTCGTCAATCTTTTCAGGGCGGCCATATTGCTTGAAATAGGCAGGGCTCGCGATCATGCGCTTTGTTGTTTCGGTCAGCTTTCGGGCGCGCAGGGTGCTGTCTTCCAGCTCACCAATGCGGACAGCCATATCAAAGCCTTCGGAAATCAGTTCAACATAGCGGTTGTTCAGCGCCATGTTCACAGTGATATCGGGGAATTCTGACAGGAATTCACCCAGAACAGGCGAGAGGTGGTTCACCCCGAAATCTGTCGCCACGCTGATCCGCAGCAGGCCGGAAGGCGCGGATTGCATCGACGTGACCAAAGCATCGGCTTCGCCTGCATCATTCAGAACACGGCGGGCGCGGTCATAATACGCAAGGCCGATTTCGGTCGGGCTGACGCGGCGGGTAGTGCGGTTCAGCAAGCGCGCGCCCAAACGGGCCTCAAGCGATGAGACATGTTTTGATACGGCAGATTTGGAAATTCCCATTTTCTTGGCGGCGTCCGTAAAGCCGCCCTGATCCACAACCGTGGCGAAGGCCTCCATTTCGGTTAGACGATCCATGAAACTTCCTGACGCTGCTATTTGATACCGTTCTTCCCAACGTGGCAGTGAAATCGGGCAGGAATAGGACAAATGCCTGACAATACGGGGGTATGAATCCGCTTTGGTGACAATGCGGAAACAGCGACAGTGGGTGAATTACCCCTTAAATCATGGGCTTTGACGTGTCGTCAGCCGTTATTTCTGTTTTGAAGTCAAAGTTCCGCAGCAAGGCGTGTGCCTTGATTGATCGCGCGTTTGGCGTCCAGTTCCGCCGCCACATCGGCCCCGCCGATCACGTGAACACGGCACCCTTGGGCGATTAATGCGTCGGCGAGACTGCGTTGCGGTACCTGCCCCGCGCAAAGCACAATCGTCTCGGCAGAAATGATTTTGGGGTTTTCGCGCGCATCGCCGTGACTGATATGCAGGCCGTCCGCGTCAATTTTTTCGTAGTTCACGCCACCAATCATCTGCACGTTTTTCATTTGCAGCCCCGCACGATGGATCCAGCCGGTGGTCTTGCCCAGCCGTTTGCCCAGCTTTTCGGCCTTGCGTTGCAAGAGCGTGACCTGCCGCACCGGTGCCTCGGGCTGAGGACCCTCCGCGCGCAACCCGCCACGTGTCTGCGCAGGATCACCCACGCCCCATTCCTGCAGCCATTCATCCAGATCTTCGGTCGGGCTGTCCCCTGTCACCAGATATTCAGCCACATCAAAGCCGATGCCACCGGCCCCGACAATCGCGACGGTTTTGCCGACCTGCGCCTTGCCGCGCAGCACGTCGATATAGGATAGCACATTCGGCCCGTCCTGGCCGGGGATTTCAGGGTCGCGTGGGGCGACACCTGTGGCGATGATGATCTCGTCGAAGCCGGCCAAACCTTCAGGTGTGGCCGTCGTGCCCAAGCGCAACGTGATCCCGGCCTTCGCGACCATTGTGCGATAGTAATCGACCAGTCCCCAGAATTCTTCTTTGCCCGGCACCTGTTTGGCCATGTTCAACTGGCCGCCGATTTCTTCGGATTTATCAAAAATGGTCACGTGATGGCCGCGCTCGGCGGCGGTGAGTGCCGCCGATAGCCCCGCTGGGCCGGCGCCGACAACGGCGATCTTTTTTGGCGTTTCTGTCGGCGTGATCGTCAATTCCGTCTCATGACAGGCGCGCGGATTGACCAGACAGGACGAGAGTTTGCCGCTGAATGTATGGTCCAGACAAGCCTGATTGCAGGCGATGCAGGGCGCGATTTCTGCCGCCTTGCCCGCCGCCGCCTTTGCCACGAAATGCGCGTCCGCAAGGAAGGGGCGCGCCATGCTGACCATATCGGCACATCCATCGGCCAGCACGGCCTCGCCGACTTCGGGCATATTGATGCGGTTCGACGTGATGACGGGGATACTGACCTCGCCCATCAGCTTTTTGGTGACCCACGTGAAGGCGCGGCGCGGCACTGATGTCGCGATGGTCGGAATGCGCGCCTCATGCCAGCCGATGCCGGTGTTCAGGATCGTGGCGCCTGCAGCCTCAACCGCTTTGGCAAGCTGGACGACCTCTTCCCAGGTTGATCCGTTAGGTACGAGGTCAATCATCGACAATCGGTAGATCACGATGAAATCAGCGCCCACCGCTTCGCGGACACGGCGCACGATCTCGACCGGTAGGCGCATCCGGTTTTCGTATGACCCGCCCCAGCGGTCGGTACGCTTGTTGGTGTGGGTAACAAGGAACTGATTGATGAAATACCCCTCAGAGCCCATGACCTCGACACCGTCATAGCCTGCTTCGCGTGCGCGGGCGGCGGCGGTCACGATATCCGCGATCTGCTTTTCGATCCCGTCTTCATCCAGCTCTGTGGGTGGAAATGGCGAAATCGGTGATTTCACCGCAGATGGTGCCACGCATTTTGGCGAATAGGCATACCGCCCTGCATGAAGGATCTGCATGGCGATCTTGCCACCTGCATCATGGACACGGTCGGTCACGATGCGGTGGTTGATGATATCCTCGGGCGTAAACAGACCTGCAGCCCCCGGAAACACGCCACCTTCTGCGTTCGGGGCCATGCCGCCCGTGACCATCAACGCCACTTCGCCCCGCGCGCGCTCGGCATAGAATTCGGCCACACGGTTCCAGTCTTTTGTTTCCTCAAGTCCTGTGTGCATCGAGCCCATGAGCACGCGATTCTTGAGCGTCGTGAACCCCAGATCGAGGGGGGACAAAAGATGGGGATATTGGGTCATGAAAGTGCCTCCGCTTTGGGCGATCATGGCGAAAGTCGTGGCGGTCGTCACCCTCAACGTGGCGTAAAATGGATCACAGGCTGCCGGACCGGAAAGGTTTTGCGAAATTGGCCCAGTCCGCTAGGCTGGCAGTGAACACACAAAGGGGTTTACGATGGAAGCCAGCTTTTCCCGCCGCAAACTGTTGACGCCAGACGAACTGCGGCAATTGTCTGAACGGTCCGACCTGCAAGGCGGGTTGCAGATGGCCAGCCACTTCGGTGCCATCGTGGTTGTCGCGCTGCTGCATGCGCAGGCGATGGGCACCGCATGGGTTTGGGTGACGGGCTTTGCTTTGGGCGTTCTGTTGAATTTCCTCTACGCCGCCCAGCATGAACTGTCCCATGCCACCGTGTTCAAGACCCGCAAACTGAACGAGGTCTTTGGCCGGATCATCGGTTTTGTCCAGATTTTCCCCCGCGATTTTGACCAGATCATGCATTTCGCCCATCACCAACACACCCAGGACTGGGAGCGTGACGGCGAACTGGTGCGCGAACCATACACGCTGACCACATATCTCCTTTGGCTCAGCGGCATCACCTATTGGCGCAATCGCGTCTTTGGCACGGTCCGCCGCGCGCGTGGGATTATTATCGAGCCCTATATCCGTGCCGAAGAAGAGGCCAAAGTGATCCGCGAAAGCCGCCTGCATCTGGCAGGTTACGGTCTGATCGCGCTCGCCTCTCTTGCTACCGGATCGTGGGCGGCGCTCACTTTTTGGATCATCCCGATGGTACTCACCAAGCCCATTCATCAGTTGCAGAACACCATCGAACATCTGGGGCTCAGCCATGAAAACGACATCATGGAAAACACCCGCTCGACCCGTGCAAATGCGCTGCAACGCTGGCTGTGCTGGCAGATGCCCTATCATACTGCACACCATACGTTTCCCGCCGTACCCTTCTGGAAGCTGAGGACATTGAACGACCGGATCGAGGAAAAGGCAGGCGAGGTCCACCGGATGGGCTGGCTGGAGTTCCAGATTGAGGTGATCGGCAAACTGATGGCCAAAGACGAAAGCCAATATCCGATGGATGAGGTCTGGATCATCCCCCGCAGCGGTGGCCGCGTGACCCGGATGCCGGCGGAATGACGAAGTGCCACGCAGTCCCGGACCTGATCCGAGACCTCCTATTCCGTCGTAAGCGAGAGGCCCCGGATCATGTCCGGCGCTGCGTCGCATGAGACAGCTCAAGGTTTATACCTCACTCTGGGCAATGCAGCCACATGACCAGAGCGGCATAAAACTGCCTTATGATCAGGTGTGCGAAATGGTGGCCGCCGCCGGTTTCGACGGTATGGCGATTGATCTGGGGGCATCCGACGTGGCCGTGGCCCATGCCGTACGTCCGCATATGCAGGCGAATGACCTTACCCCGCTGATCGTGGCCTTTCCCAAGACGATTGAAAGCCTTGAAGACACGCTGCATATGGCCGCCGATTTCGGCGCGCCCTTTGTTGACGTGATCGGACAGGTGATGCCCATCGCACTCGACGATATGGTGCCGGTGATCGAGACATGGATAACCATGGCCGACCGGATCGGGGTGCCCGTGCAGTTCGAGACGCACCGCAACTGTATCACGAACGACCTTTATACAACGCTGCAACTGCTTGACCGTATTCCAGACATGCGGATTTGCGCGGACCTGTCGCATTACGTCGTGGATCGCGAATTCTGGTTTCCTTTGTCCGACCATGACCTTGGCCTGATGAGCCGCATCCTGAAAAGGTCAGACAGCTTCCAAGGTCGCGTGGCCTCGCGTCAGCAGATCCAGTTACAACTGGATTTCCCGCAGCATCAGAAGTGGGTCGCGCTTTTCAAAGGCTGGTGGCGCGAAGGGTTGGCCGACTGGCGCGCGCGCAACGCGTCGGGCGACTGTATCTTTGTGTGCGAATTGGGGCCGCCTGAATACGCCATGACCGGACCGGACGGACGCGAGATGTCGAACCGCTGGGAAGAGGCGCAGGTGATCATGGCCTGGGTGCGCGAGATCTGGGATGAACTGGGCGGGGACGGGTGAGCGAAGTCTAGGGGGCAGCGTGTTCATCCTGTACTTTGAACTCTGCGTACATTGCAGCAGTGGCAGCTTGCGCTTTGTCGGCCAGATCGCGTGCGTCAGTGTCATCAAGACCCGTGGTCGAGATAGGCGCTCCAAAACGGATGTGGATTTCCCCCGGTCGTGCGCGTATCGACCCGAGTGGCAGTAACCTATGCCCGCCGTAAATCATCACAGGTATGATCGGCGCTTGCGACCTGATCGCCACCAGTCCGGCACCAACCTTGAACCGCGCGACGCCGTCCTGACCCGAGATCCGGCCTTCTCCGCCCCACCCCATGCGTTCGCCCGACTTCACAGCCTGCACCGCCTTTTCGATCAGTCGCTCTGTTCCCGCACGGTTGCCGCGGGGAACAAGTTCGATTGCCGCCTTGCGGGTCGCGGCGCGCATGAACGGGAATATTGCGTATAAATCGGCGCCTGCCGCGCGATCAACATGCGGCCACATGACTGCAAGATAGGCCGCGACATCGGCAAAAGACGCTTCATTATGGCATACCACACAGCCTGATCCTGCTTTCGGTGGCGTGCCACTGATGGTGACTTTGATCTGACAGATGTCCAGAAACCGGTGCGAGTGTGCGGCGATCAGCCGACGTGCAGCTTCGGGGGTCTTGGCGGTCAGAACAACGCGCAAACTTGTGAAGGATAAGCCCGATATCCACAATGCAGACGCGTATCCGCCCCGAATGACTTCTCCAAACGCGCCCATGATTTTGATAGCTTCGCCCCCAACAAGCATTCCGCCACGAGGATGCTGTGCGAACGACGTTTACACAACAATATTCGCGCGGATG
>NZ_DASYOK010000362.1:0-9357 GCF_036007805.1 Yoonia sp. | reverse complement strand
CGCGGCACCGGCGCGGCGGAGGCAAACAGCACCGCCTCGATCCGCCGCATCCATTCCCGCCAGCGCAGCTCCGGAGGCAGGTCGGACAACTCGCGGTCCAAGTCAGGTTCCGAGCGATCCTTCACCATCGCTACACCCCGTAGAGCCGAAAGGTGTCGCGGCCGGTCAATTCCTGCACTGCGCCAAGCTCAACCAATCGATCGCAAAGCCGCCGCGCCGCTCGATCCGGCAACGGCAGAGAAGAGGGCACCACGGCATCGCGGGTCAGGAACATCTCGACCGCGTCGCCCGCCCCCTTGGCCCGCAGCTTGGGTGCGACCGCCTTCAGATGCGCCGCCCGACGCGCGAGGTCGGCGGCCTGCCGCACAGCCTCAATCGCCGAAGAGATGAGTGCCCGATGACTGGCCAGGCGCAAGTCGTCCCCATGCTTGCGCAGGTCAGCGCGTTTAAGACCAGCCGCCAGCAGCGGCACGAGGGGATCCCAACCAAGAGCCTGCGCCAGGACCGCGTCTGCAAGGATCAGCGCCGGGACTTCCGCACGCGGCGCCTCGGTCAGCACCGCGTCCAACACCGTCGCGGCACGTGTCACCGGTGCCCCTTTCGCCGCATCGAGCCAGGTGACGATCCGGCCCGGCTCGAGGGTCGGCAAGGCCCGACCCAGAGCCTTGACGGAAACCGTCCGCTCCACCGCGCGCCGCCAGGCCAGGCAAGTTTCGCCTGCCGGTCCGGGCAGGTCGCCAGGCCTCAGTAGGTGCACAGCGTCGCGCAACTCCCCTGCCCGTTCCGGCCGACCAGAAAACGCGACACACGTCTCCGCCGCCCGCAACGCGAGACGATCCCGCAACAAGGCTTGGGGCACCTCCGTGTGTTCCAACACAAGATGCAGGTGATTCAGCGCGGCGCCCGACAAAAACGCAACATCTTCAAAGGTTTCAGCTCGCGCGGAGGTGACCCAGGCGGGCATCCGGGGTAGCGTGTCTGGGTCGATGGAGTGATCCGGTCGGGCAAATGTCATGCCGGTACCCTACACTTGCGCGGCGCTTTATTCCAGAAAATAGCGAGCTTACCGCCCCGTCTTGAAGTTCTGCATTATGTCCAATAAGTTTGCATTATCGGACATGAAGAGATATGCTTAGCGATATGTCAGAAAACCACGAGAAATCGAGCTCATCCGCGCCAAACGGGTCTTCGAAGAGCGAGGGCAACGAGAGAGACGCCCTGCCCGGCGAGGCTTTGGCACTCTCTTCCTATAGGTCTGGATCACACGCCGTCGATCAGGATGTCCAACGCGCGCTTCAAGGCGTCGCGATGAACGGCCAAAGACCCAACCCGATCTCGCAGTTCAGCGCCAGGAATAGCGGCAAGCTCCTGAACCCTGACAATCCACGTCGACCCATTGTGCTCAACCGTCGGGGTGAGACCGGGGAAGGCCACATAACGTCCCACCTCTCGCAAAGGGGCGACACTGCGCGACGCGTCGATTCCGATCAGATCGGTTTGAAGATCCACGACAAGCTGCCCGCCGTTGAGGCGATAAAGATCGAACTGCGCCATCCCGTCCTCGCTTCAGAAGCTGCGATAGCCCGTGAGGGGCAAACCCTCTTTGGCAATCTCCTCGGCATAGGCGTTGATTGCGGGCTGGTTCTCTGCTCGCCAAAGGCGGTTACGCTCGACCTTCGCTGCCGCGATAATCGCCGCTTCGGCAAGGCGCGACATGTTGAGACCAAGCGACCGTGCTGTTTCAGCGACGTCGGCGTCCAGCGTCAGATTGACTTTCACGCGACCCATATCAAGCCCTGAAAGATGCGTAGGAATAAAGAGGATACTCCAGGAGTTTCACCGGAACAAGAACCGTCTGACATGATCTCCTTGCCCTCTCATGTCGCTGGGTCTGGCAGCCTCGACCGGCTGGTGGATACCGCCCGCGACTATGCGCGCGCTGCAGCGTCTGACAACACACGACGCGCCTATACAAAGGATTGGGCGCACTTCGCACGCTGGTGCCGGATGAAGGGCACCGAGCCTCGACCGCCGTCTCCCGAATTGATTGGGCTCTATCTTGCCGATCTGGCATCGGCTACTGGTGCCTCCCCTGCCCTATCGGTTAGCACCATCGACCGCCGCCTTTCCGGCCTTGCGTGGAACTATGCGCAGCGTGGGTTCGCCCTTGATCGCAAGAACCGCCACATCGCCACGGTGTTGGCTGGGATTAAGCGCAAGCATGCGCGCCCCCCGGTGCAAAAGGAAGCAATCCTGGCTGACGACATCCTCGCGATGGTGGCCACCTTGCCCTACGATCTGCGTGGTCTGCGGGACCGGGCGATTCTGTTGATCGGCTATGCCGGGGGCCTCCGGCGATCAGAAATTGTCAGCCTCGACGTTCACAAGGACGACACGCCGGACTCTGGCGGTTGGATCGACATCTTCGACAAGGGTGCCCTGCTCACCCTGAACGCCAAGACCGGCTGGCGCGAAGTCGAGATTGGCCGTGGCTCATCAGATCAGACCTGTCCTGTCCATGCGCTGAACCAATGGCTGCACTTTGCGAAGTTGGATTTCGGACCGGTCTTCGTGGGCACATCGCGGGATGGCAAGCGCGCGCTGGATGCCCGCCTCAACGACAAACACGTTGCACGCCTGATCAAGCGCACCGTGCTCGACGCCGGTATCCGGTCAGACCTGCCCGAGAAAGAACGGCTGGCACTGTTTTCGGGGCACAGCCTGCGTGCTGGTCTGGCCAGTTCTGCCGAGGTCGATGAGCGCTATGTCCAGAAACAGCTCGGCCACGCCTCAGCTGACATGACACGCCGTTACCAGCGCCGCCGAGACAGGTTCCGCGTGAACCTAACCAAGGCCGCAGGGTTATGACTCGTTACCTGCGCTTCTGATTTGTCGACGGCACCCGCTAGCTTCAGAAATTAAGTGAGACGTTCTTTCGTAGCGATCAAATCTCTACGAAATAGTCAGAATATATCGCGTCGATCTACCGCCTTCGGCCCCCCGGAAAACTGCGCCAATTGTCTCCAGCTCAGCCAAGTCGCGTGTTGCTGTGGCAAGTGAGACATCAGCGATCTTTGCATATGGACCAGCACTGATACCTTCCGATACGCGTCGAGGTCCTTCAGCGAAGAGACGCCGCAATACCTTTTCGCCCCGCCTTGGTAGGTCGGGAAAGCGCATGAAGTACCCATTGCGCAAGACCAAGAAGCGGGCCTCTGTCTCGGCCGCCACGATCCCGGCCGTCAGGCGCTCGAGGAACCACAAGACGAAAGGGGTGGCATCAATATGATCGCCAGCCACTTTGCGCCCGGCCTGAAGTGCACGGTAATACCCTTGTTTATCGGCTTCGATCTGGCGCGACAGGGAAAACGGCAAAGCGCCATCCTGCGCAAAAATGTATTCGACAATTGCGCGGCCGATCCGCCCATTTCCATCACTGAAAGGATGGATTGACTCAAACCAGAGGTGGGAAAGGGCCGCATGAACTGGCACCGGGAGACGGCTAGATTCGAGGCTGGTGAAGAATTCTTGCATCATAGCCGCGACGCAGTCAGGCGGCGGCGCCGAGTAAAGAACCTTTTCCTTGCCAACACTCGCACCACGCACGATGACGATCGGGAAACTGCGCCACCGCCCTTTGTCTTCCAGCTCGACACCGTGAAACAGAAGTTGATGCCAGTGGAATAAACGATCCTCTGACAACTCCCCCTGCCCTTCTCTGGCGTCTAACATCAAGGTCGCAATAGCGTCTGTGCGGCGTTGCGGCTCGGCGCCCCGATGGGCCAGAGAAGCCACAACCGATGCTTCGATATCCGCGCTGCGAAGGGCGGCTCCCTCGATCGCAAAGCTGGCAACCGCCTCGCTTGTCACTGCCCGGAGAAAGGTCTCGCGCCGCTCCTCCGCAGTCAGAGCCATTTGCAACCCTTTGATGGAGCCAAGACGCGCAGAAAAATCTGCAAGCGGGCCTTCAGTTGCCGCAGCGTCATGTCGAAAGTTGGGCCATGCAGGTGTTTTCCAAATATCCATGAGGAGAATATGTCAGGTATTCTCCTCAAAATATACCTCTTTATGATGGGAATATCAGGGCTTTTCTCATCATCAGGACCACCACTACGACATAAGACTAGCGTCAACGGGTACCACTGCGAACATATGGTCGTTTAGTAGCGATACATAAAACTGCAAAAAGACTGTTTTGATGCCCCTGTTAGGTTACGCTCGGGTCTCGACCGAGGATCAGACCCCCCTGCCCCAGTCGCAGGCTCTGAAATCCGCGGGCTGCACCGAGATCCATGAAGAGCACGGCTCAGGCGGAAATCGTGCCCGGCCGGTGCTGGCGCGTGTGCTCGAACGGAACGGCAAGGGCGATACGCTGGTTGTCGTGCGCATTGATCGTCTGGCGCGATCCCTGTCGCATCTGCTGGAGGTGATCGAGCGGCTGGAAGCGAAAGGCGCGTTCTTCCGATCGATAGAGGACCCGATTGACACGTCCTCGCCGCAGGGCAAGTTCACCCTGCAGGTGCTGGGCGCTGCTGCCGAATTCGAACGCGCCTTGATCCGCGAACGGACGAAGGCCGGTTTGGCCAGCGCAAGGACCAAAGGACGCGTGGGTGGCAACCCGGGCTTGCGCGACCGCGACCCCGCCGCGCTGCACAAAGTGCGACTGGCCCGGCAGGATGGCTACATGGAACGTCTGAACGAGACGGCACAAGACTGGGTGCCCCATGTCCGTCGCCTCCGGCCTGACCTGGCCTAAGAAGACGTGGTACGCATCATCAACGGGCCCCCTGCCCCACGAGCGCCAATGGACGCAAAGCCGACTGCTCCGCGCCGTGAACGCCTACGTTCGCGACGGCTTTCTGCCCGAGACAGTTTTGGCCCGCACCGGCCGCCGCGAAACCGACGACCGTCTGCCCGCCATCGTCGCCGCCATCAAGGGCGCGGATCCCGAGATGACGCTTCAGGCGATCTGTGAACGGCTGGAATCTATGCGCGAACGCACGCCACGTGGCCGAACGAGATGGCAGCCTTCGTCGGTGAAGATGCTGCTGGTGCGGGCGGAGCGACTTAACCTCATGCCGCACGAATCGAGCGAAGGTCAGTGTAAGTTCTGACCCAAATCCAGAAAGATCCAACGTGAGAAAACTCTACAGGAGGCAGAAAGTGCCAGTAGTTGCTTGGGGTTAACTGCTATTGTGCCAGCTCTACAGAATAGCGGCTCGATACAACTATGACTGCAATTAGTACTTTATATCAATGGTTTGCTGAATTTTGTTCGCGGCAGCACCTATTGGTGCTGTGTATAACTTTCGCACTACATCTAGATTTTTCTTGCCGGACTCGCTGGATCGTGGCATTCCCATTCTGACGGCGAAACGCGTCAGACATGCTGTACACCGTCAGAATGACCAAGAGCCTCAACAGGGGCCAAGCGTGGGCGGCAGAACATGAATAATCGTAACGTTGGAGATGCGCATGGCATAGGCTCTTCTGACATTGGAGCATTTGCCGACAATCTGGCCGAGTCTTTGGATCGCCAGATGAAGATCGCTTTCGAACCCGAAGAGCGGAAGTCCCTACGGCGCTTCAGTTCGACCGAAGTTGCCGGCCTACTGCGCGTAAGCACTTCAAACCTGCGCAACCGGCACAAAGACGGCAGCTTCCCAGAGGTGCATACAGATAACCGCGGACACCGGTTCTACACGGCCGAAGAGGTAGATGAGTTGCGCGATATTTTGGGGCGCACGGGAAAGAATGCAGAAGCCTATCGCCTTGGCCGCCGCGATGGCGACCGTCTTCAGGTGATATCTGTCGTTAACTTCAAAGGCGGTTCATCAAAAACGACTGCAACGATTCATCTTGCGCAACGGTATGCCTTGCGCGGTTACCGTGTGCTAGTCCTTGACCTCGATCCGCAAGCAAGTTTGACCACGTTTTTCGGCTTTCGGCCCGAGCTTGAGTTCGCTGATGGTGGCACAATCTATGATGCTCTGCGATATGAGGACCAAGTTCCACTCTCGAACGTCATCCACAAGACCTACTTCCATAAACTCGATATGGTTCCAGCAGGTCTGATGCTCTCGGAATACGAAACTGAGACCGCAAACGCACTCGCCCGCCGCGTACAACCCATCTTCGCTGAGCGCCTCGCTTTGGCGCTTGAAGAGGATGGGGCAAACTACGACCTCGTCCTGATCGATTGTCCGCCTCAGCTTGGCTTTTTGACGCTGACTGCGCTGGCAGCCTCGACGGGGCTTTTGGTAACCGTGGTACCTGGCATGCTTGACATCGCATCCATGAGCCAGTTTCTGAAGCTTGCTTCGGAAACGGTCAAGGCCGTGGAAGAAGCCATCGGCCGGCGAGTTACCTGGGATTTTGTCAAGTTCCTGATTACCAAATATGAACCGTCAGACGGGCCCCAGACCCAAATGGCAGGCTACCTGAGATCAATTTTGGCAGGTCAGGTCATGACAGAACCGATGCTAAAGTCTACGGCGATCTCCGACGCGGGGATGACCCAGCAGACCGTCTACGAAGTCGATCCAAGCCAGTTCATCAGAAAGACAATTGATCGCGCCCTGACAAGCGTGAACGGCGTTGGCGATGAGCTGGAGCAGACGATCCAAATGGCATGGGGGCGTCGCTGATGGCCCGAAACATCTTCAACCAGCCTCCAAAGGATGAGACGGAGAGCGTAGCTGCCTCCCCTACCCCACCAAGAGCAACAAAGGTGCCGGGATCTGTTGGCGGGTTGCGCGACTCGTTGCGCGAGATCACAGCAAACTCGATCCGCGACATTGAGCCCGATCAGATTGATATGGATGGGCTGCGCGATCGGTTGGTGCTAGAAGATTCCAGCATCGATGAATTGGCCGAGAGTATCGCCAAGCATGGCCAACAAGTGCCAATCATGGTCCGTCCATCTACCCAACCGGACAGATACCGCATCATCTACGGCCGCCGCAGGCTTGCGGCAATCCGCAAGGTCGGTGGAACGGTCAAGGCAATTGTTCGGACCTTGGATGATGACGCATCTCTGATCGCTCAAGGCCAGGAGAACAACCTCAGGCTTGATCCGTCTTTCATAGAAAAGTCACTGTTTATCAAAGAGATGCAGGAATCTGGCTACAAACCCGGTGTCATCCAGGATGCTCTGGGTCTAACCCGGCAAGGCGTATCCAACCACAGGGTCGTCATAGAACAATTGCCAGACGGCCTTGTTCAACTCATCGGGCCAGCACATGGGATTGGACGGCGGCAGTGGAGTGATCTGGCTGCCTTATCGGTAAAGGTAGATTTGGTGGCCATCGCCAAAGAGGCGCTCGCCACTCTGCCCGACGACATGCCTAGTTCCGAAAAGTTCCAAGCGGTCTATTCGGCTTGCTCGAGCAAAGCACGTAGCGACAAGAAGCCGCCCAATCGTGGCCTTGCTTCGGTCATCAAAGATGAGAACGGCAGTACATTGGGCACGCTGACAGTCGATGAGAAGGCGATCGCTATCAAGGTCACCAAAAAGGACAATCCAGAATTCGGCCAATGGCTCGAAGAGCGCGTGGAAGACACGCTTTTGCAGCTCTTTGAAAAATGGCGGAATGAGAGAGGCTCTGGGTCCTAACCCAGGCGATAAAGAGAAACACGAGCAGAGGAGAAAAGCGAAGACCCGAAAAAAGAGCCCCCCAAAGTTTCCCCTGGAGAGCCCTCATCATCTGATTAGCATCTTTGACGTAGCAACCTCCAGCATACCGGTCAAGAGTCACCGTTTCGGTGGACTGATATTTATTGCCTTTTTCCACGAGAAATCGAGGAAAGAGACATGGGAGTTGAGGCCAAATGATCGTCGCGAACAAACCATGGCATTTACAAAACTGTCGATCGAAGCCGCAGGTGCTGATGCAACCCTAGGCGCATTTACCCCATCTGAAACCGACGTCTGGACAATCTTCAGAGCCCTGAGAGATGCGCGTAGCATGTTTGGTCTACGTCCTAGCCACATACAGACACTTCAAGCCATGCTCAGTTTCCTGAAGCCTGGCCATGGTGAAACGGTTTTTGCATCGAACAATTCCATCTGCCAGCGCGTTGGCGGAATCGACGAACGGACACTCCGCAGGCACATCAACCGCTTGGTTGAAGTCGGATTCATCAAGCGCAATGACAGCTCGAACCGAAAGCGCTACCGCGTTCGCTCATCCGACGGACACCGCATCAGCTATGGCTTGTCTCTCGCCCCCCTACTCCAACGTGCGAGCGAGCTTATCGCCATCGCACAAGAAATGGAGAATAATCGTCGGGATCGGATATTTGTCCGCAAGCAGATCCTTACAAAACTCGCCCATTTGGAAGAGCACGATCCCAGCAACTCACTCATCAACCACGCACGGAGATTTCTACGCAGGAAGCTAAGCCTCCCTGAATACCACGCTCTGCTCACCGACACAGAGGTAAAATGCCAGAGTTTGGCCACACCGAATGATCCACCGGAAACAATGGAATTGCCCGCCAATGACGGCCAAACTGTCCGGCACCAATCTAAGTATGAAAAAGAACAAAAAGATTTAGATACCGAAATAGGCAATGAAGCTCTGAAGCCAGACTTTCTGACCTCAGTCTGTGATCAAGCAACGTCGTTCTCCACAGGAATACTTAGAACCTAGTTAGACATTGAAAACCACGCTCAAACACTTGCACCAATGATGGGCATTCACCCGGCTACCTTCGAGAAAGCCAAGAATACTGTAGGAGCCCAGAAAGTATCATGCGCTATCTTCATCATGCTACAGCTTGGGCAACGCATCAGGGATTTTGGAGCATATTTTAACAGTATCACTCTGGGGAAACGCAAAGAACAGTTTGATCCGTTAGCTTCGGTCAAGCGACTGTCTGAAACCAACGAGCGAACTATCTAACGTCCACCGCGGTGGACGCCTTACTGAAAGCCAAACATATGGTAGCGACGTCTTTCCAAACGCTACACAGCGCTCCTGCCACGTCACATTTGAGGGGTACTCCTTGGCCACTCAATTTTTTCAAGACCCTACGATGTCCACCGCGGTGGACAAGTGGCCAAAAAATGATCGCCTGTCGAAATTGCGCAGCCAATGAAAGAACTCCGCGATCAAATTGCCCGCCGTATTGCGAGCCGCACACTCTTAGGACCAAAGTAGATTAGGCGACGTTATGTTCTAAGGCACCGTGCCGACACGCCGCAGCGACGAAAGTAAGACCGCATGTCTTTCTCTATCCGCGCGCTTCTGACAGATCAGGTTGTATTCTGATCGCATGACGGCGTGTGCCGTCTCATAGCGATGGAGGAAAGCATGACGACAGAACAATCAGTGATCTATGTTGGGATCGATG
>NZ_DASYOK010000361.1:0-4309 GCF_036007805.1 Yoonia sp. | reverse complement strand
ACAGCACAGGGCTGCGATTGCGGCCGTCATGATGGCCCACGGATATCCGCACAGCAGCGCAAACCCGATTGCAATCGCCACGGCCACCCAAACCGCCGCAGACGATGGGCGGCCGACCGATTTGCTTAACCCACCGTCGCGGGCATTTGGCAACATCGCCATCAGCACCACCATTGCCGCGCGGCTGACGGCACCTGCCGCGATGAACGCCACCCAATAGGCCCCCATCGATACGATCACGACAAGTGCGAGCCAGCGCAGCAAAAGTGACAAGCCAACCGCGCAAACGCCGTAGACGCCGATATGGCTGTCCTTCATGATCTCCAACCGGCGGGCCTTGTCCCAGCCACCCCAAAGACCATCGGCGCTATCGGCCAGACCGTCCTCGTGCATGGCTCCGGTCATGATCACGGTTCCTGCCAAGACCAGCCCCGCCACGATCCCTGAAGGGATGCCAAGCCAAAGCATCACAGAAGTCGCCGCTGCCAGAATAACGCCCAGTACAACGCCCACCAACGGATAGGCCCAGGCCGAAGCTGCGCCCCGGTCCATCGCGCGGGTGCCATCAACCGTGACCGGTAGCCGTGTCAACAAACCAAGTGCGGCAGGCAGATCAATCGCGGCGATCAAGCTATTGTCGTGTTTGTACAAAATGCGTCCTTCCGTGGCCTTTTCATCAGCGCGCCATAGGTTAAACAAGGGCAAGAGTTGACCCGAGCGAGGACCTGATGCAAGCGCCATTTTCAACGATTTTCGACTTCCGCGACCTGCTGGCCGCCGCGCCCGGCCCTCACGAGGATGCCCGCAAAGGCGCGCAGGACCGAAACGGGCAACTGACAAAACCACCCGGCGCACTGGGGCGTTTGGAAGATTTGGCGATCTGGTATGCCGCTTGGCGCGGCGACGTACGGCCACGCATTACAGCGCCACAGGTGATTATCTTTGCGGGCAACCACGGGGTCTGCGCCCAGGGAGTTTCGGCCTTTCCGCCCGAAGTGACCGCGCAGATGGTCGCGAATTTCGTGCATGGCGGCGCGGCAATCAATCAACTCTCAAAGGCTTTCGGTGCCAAGATGGATGTCTATCCAATGGCGCTCGACACGCCAACGGCCGATTTCACGACAGCGCCCGCGATGACCGAAAGCGAATTTATCGAGGCACTCCAAACCGGATGGGCGGCTGTTGACCCACAGGCAGATCTTGTCGTGACCGGTGAAATGGGCATTGGCAACACTACCTCTGCTGCCGCTGTCGCCTTGGCCGTTCTTGGGGGGCTTGCCTCTGACTGGACGGGGCGGGGTACAGGCGTGGATGATGACGGGCTTGCGCGCAAGACTGATGTGGTCGCACGCGGTGTCGCGCTTCATGCAACGACTGACCCGCTTGAGGCGCTGCGCTGTCTGGGCGGGCGCGAATTGGCGGGCATGGCGGGGGCGATTGCCGCAGCACGCTATCACCGGATTCCCGTCATTCTGGACGGATTTATCTGCTGTGCTGCTGCGGTCAGTCTGGCAAAGGCCGTGGATGGTGCGCTGGATCATGCCGTTGCGGGGCATCTGAGCGCGGAGTTTGCGCATCAGAAATTGCTGGATGCTTTGGGCAAACAGCCTTTGTTGCAACTGGGCCTGCGTCTGGGTGAAGGATCAGGTGCGGCGCTTGCAATCGGCGTTCTGCAAGGTGCAGTCGCCTGTCATTCGGGCATGGCAACCTTTGCCGAAGCCGGCGTGACCGACGGGTAGCACCCAAGCTTTCGCGCAATTTCGCGCTGCCGAGCCGCGCTTTTCGTCGTGGCGTGCTGGCGGGCTGCTAGCTCCAGTGCCAACGCGTTGTGAAGTGCGCGCGCCTGCGCGAGGCCTAGCGTGAACAGCCAGGATTCCATGAAACACTGGCTTTATGTTGCTTTGTGCAGTGGTGCGGTCTGACGATACCACCGCGCTGTAACGCGGCAACGTCTATTGGAAAGGACGAATGGGTCGGACCCTAGAGCGGCAAGGGTGCGTCAGGCTTGATCCGTTCCATGACAATCTGGCTTTGCACACGGCTGACGGCGGGGTGGGGCAATAGCACCTGTTGGACCAGCAGGTTCAACGCGGCAAGATCGCGGCAATAGACCCGCAACAGATAATCGGCCTCTCCGGTCAGTGTCCACGCACCGACGATCTCGGGGCGTGTTCTGGTCAATTGCACAAAATCACGCGCGTTCTTTTCGGTATGGGTGGCCATGACCACTTGAATAAACCCCTGTACCGAGAGCCCCACTTTCTCTGGTGAAAGAAAGGCGCGGTAGCCTGCGATATAGCCTTCCGCCTCTAACCGTTGCTTGCGGCGTCCTGCCTGCGAGGCAGACATGTTCAGTGCATCGCCCAGTTCTTGCGCCGTCTTGGCGGAATCGCGTTGCAGCATGGCCAGCAGTGAAAGGTCGGCGGCATCCAGTGTCATGCGTAAATCCTGCGTGAATATGTTATAATATGCAGTAAATGCGCGCAAATTACAATAAATTAAAGCAATATTGCGCAGTAATTGCAGGTATATCGCTGTATTGTCTCCAAAACGCATAGGAGATCACCCATGGGACCTTTTCCGCACGACGCCCCGAAAGCCACAATCACTGCTGAAAACCCAGCCGGGACAGATGGTTTCGAATTTGTCGAATTCGCCCATCCAGAGCCTGAGACCCTGCGCACACTGTTTGCGCGGATGGGCTATACCCACACGGCCACCCATAAGACCAAAGACATTGAGCTCTGGCAGCAAGGCGATATCACCTATGTGATCAACAATGAACCTGGCAGCCACGCGCGCGCCTTTGTCGACGAACATGGCCCCTGTGCACCGTCGATGGGTTGGCGCGTCGTCGATGCGCAGCAGGCCTTTATTCATGCGGTGAGCAAAGGGGCTGTACCCTATGAGGGCGATGGCAAGGCATTGGACGTGCCTGCAATCGTCGGCATCGGAGGCAGCCTGATCTATTTCGTTGACCAGTATTATGAAGCGAACCCCTATAACGCCGAATTCAACTGGGTCTCGGACGCGCATCCTGTGGGGGTCGGTTTCCACTATCTCGATCACCTCACACATAATGTGCACAAGGGGAACATGGACCTGTGGTTCAGGTTCTACGGTGATCTTTTCAATTTCCGCGAAATCCGGTTCTTTGATATCGAGGGCAAGTTCACGGGGCTGTTGTCGCGCGCGCTGACATCCCCCTGCGGACGGATCCGCATCCCCATCAACGAAGACCGTGGGGAAACGGGGCAGATCGTCGAATACCTCAAGCGGTACAAAGGCGAGGGCATCCAGCATATCGCCGTGGGTGCACATGACCTTTACGACGCGACCGACGAGATTGCCTCGCGGGGTATCAAGTTCATGCCCAAGCCGCCTGAGGCTTATTATGATCTGAGCTACACACGCGTCGTGGGCCATGATGAGCCCAAAGAGCGGATGATGAAACACGGTATCCTGATTGACGGTGAAGGTGTTGTGGATGGCGGCGAAACCCGCATCCTGTTGCAGATTTTCTCCAAGACCGTGATCGGCCCGATCTTTTTCGAGTTCATCCAGCGCAAGGGCGATGATGGCTTTGGCGAAGGGAACTTCAAGGCGCTGTTTGAAAGCATCGAGGCCGACCAGATCGACCGCGGTGTTCTGAAGGCAAGCTAGCTACGGCAGCTCGATCGCGTAGGTCCGCCCGCGTTTGACGTAATTCAGCGCGCTATCGCCGATGGCGGTGACCTGCCCGCCATCAAGCTCGCTGCCGATCTCGACGCGCACATACCTCCCGTTGCTCAGGCGGACGAGGGCGCGGCGGGCATTGGGGCGACCGTAAACGCCAATCAGATTGATCTCACGCAGGCGGATCGCGTCTTCTTGCGTGGCGGCACGTGCCACACCGCCCGGCACGGGCTGGACGTTCTGTGGTGCGACCGGCGCGGCAGCAACGACAGGCGCGGCACTTGCCGGGGCTGATGGTGCAGGGGCCGCTGGCTGTGGTTGCGTGCGGGCAGAGGCGGCGGCGACGACATTGGCAAAGTTTGACGGGCGTGTATCAGGGCGGATTGAAAGCACAACCGCCAGTGCAGTGCTGTTATCAAAGCGGAGTGTTGCATCCTCGACCGCGATACCGGCCAGAATATCGGTGATATCCGGCGTGCCGGGATCGACCCTTGCGGCAAGCCCCTCTGGACGCAGGCGGGGGCGCAAATCAACAAGCGCGCGTTCTTCCACGACGGCTGTATCAAGTGCAATCGCGCCGGTGTTCTGGAGCTCAAGCCCTCCAAGTCCAACGCCGCCGGGTGTTGGCGCTTCC